>DATGGY010000084.1:0-33088 GCA_035308285.1 Bradyrhizobium sp.
GGCGACGCGCGGCATGACATTCTTGAAACGCGAGGTCGCAGGCGCGACGAAGGCGTCATAGCCGGGCGCCAGCGCCACGATCAGGACCGCCAGCGGCTCGGCGAGGTCGTGCGCATAGGCGGCATTGTCCGCGAGCAGCACTTTCTTGACGCCAGCAAGCTTCGCCGCCGCGTCCGCCGCGGCCTTGGCGTTTTCGCCGGCGACCAGCACATGCACTTCGGCGCCAAGCGCGATGGCCGCCGTCAGCGCCTTGTTGGTGGAGTCCTTGATCGAGGCGTTGTCATGTTCGGCGATCAACAGCGTGGTCATCAGAGAACCCCGGCTTCGTTCTTGAGTTTCGATACCAGCTCGGCGACGTCCTTGACCTTGACGCCTCCCTTGCGGCCCGGCGGTTCGGAGGTCTTGACAATCTCCAGATGGGCCGCGAGGTCGACGCCGTAGTCGGACGCGTTCTTGTCGGCGATCGGCTTCTTCTTCGCCTTCATGATGTTCGGCAGGCTGGCATAACGCGGCTCGTTCAGCCGCAGGTCCGTCGTTACGATGGCCGGACCCTTCAGTTTCACCGTTTGCAGCCCGCCATCGACCTCGCGGGTCACCTTGAAATCGGCACCGTCGACCTCGAGCTTGGAGGCAAAGGTCGCCTGCGACCATCCGAGCAGAGCAGCCAGCATCTGGCCAGTCTGGTTGCTGTCGTCGTCGATCGCCTGCTTGCCGAGAATCACGAGGCCCGGCTTTTCCTCGTCGGCGACGGCCTTGAGGATCTTTGCCACCGCCAGCGGCTCGACATTGCCCTCCGCCTTGACCAGGATGCCGCGATCGGCGCCCATGGCAAGCCCGGTCCGGATGGTTTCGGCCGCCTGTGCCGGGCCAATGGAAACCACCACGACCTCGGTCGCCTTGCCCGCCTCCTTCAGGCGCAAGGCCTCCTCAACGGCGATTTCGTCAAACGGATTCATCGACATCTTGACGTTGGTCAGCTCGACGCCCGACCCATCGCTTTTGACGCGGACCTTGACGTTGTAATCGACCACCCGTTTCACTGGTACCAGGACCTTCATCGACCCTCTTTCGCTTGAATATTCAGGTTTTAATAGGCTTATTTTAATCGGCTCGGGCGCGGAACCTAAAGCCCCCGCCAACCCCGGTCAACGCAAGAGGGCCAAAAATCGCCCCCCGGAAGGAGGGGTGGTCGCACCACTAGCGGTTCTGGCCCGGCACCCACAACACGTCCCCAGCGCCGTTATGGTTGGCGGCGCGGCTGGCGACAAACAGGAAGTCCGACAGCCGGTTCATGTATTGGATCGCGGCGTCGCTGACCGGCTCCTCGGGCTTGGCCGCGAGTTCCACCATGATTCGTTCCGCCCTGCGGCATATGGTTCGGGCCATATGCAGATGCGCCGCGGCCGGCGTGCCGCCGGGTAGCACGAAAGAGGTCAAGGGCTTTAGTCCCGCGTTCAAACCATCGATGTCACGTTCGAGCCGTTCGACCTGGCTCGACAGCATCCGCAACCGTTCTGCCTTGCCCTCGCGTTGCGGCACCGCGAGATCGGCGCCCAGGTCGAACAGATCATTCTGGATCAGGCCCAACATCGCATCGAGCTCGGGCGCATCCCCCAGATAAAGTCTTACGATACCGATGGCGGCGTTGGTTTCATCGACGGTTCCAAAGGCGGCGATGCGCAGGTCGTATTTCGGACGCCGTTCGCCGCTGCCAAGCGCCGTGGTGCCGTCATCGCCGGTTCGCGTGTAGATACGATTGAGGACGACCATTCGTAGCTCCCGTATTCAAATCATCTCTCCCGAAGGGAGAGGGCGCTGCGGTTTCGTTCAACGGCAAGCTGGCCGCGGCTAACGGCCCATCGCCCAGACCGTGGCCATGATGATGATGATCGCGACGAATTGCAGCAACACCCGTAACCGCATCAATTTCTGGGACCGGTTCGGCGATCCGCCCCGCATCATGTTGACGAGACCCAAGAGCAGCACGAACGCGACGGCGGCCACCGCAAACGGAAGAATGAAAGTACTGAGAAACGAAGCCATTTACCGTACATAACATCGGGCAATGCGATGCGCCATCGCCCCTTCGAACCCGACTTTTGTCCAACGATCTGGCTTTTAGCCCAATAATATCAGAAGGTAGGATGATCGACCTTCTCCGGGCCGGGGTTAATTGTGCGACAAATTCGCTACGTCTTTCATGTCGGAATGGACGCGTTCTACACGTTTCTGGCGGATGACGGCTGGGCGATCGCCAGCCACATCGCGCTGTCGTCTTTGATGGCGCTGTTTCCATTCCTGATCGTGCTGACCTCGCTGGCCGGGTTCTTCGGTTCGAAGGAACTCGCCGATCAGGCCGCAGGGCTGATGCTGCAAGTCTGGCCGAAGCAGGTCGCCGATTCGCTTTCGGGGGAAATCCACGACGTGCTGACGACGACCCGCGGCGACATCCTGACCATCGGCGCGGTACTTGCGGTATATTTTGCCTCCAACGGCGTCGAGGCGCTGCGCATCGCGCTCAACCGCGCCTATTCGGTGGTCGAAATGCGACCCTGGTACTTGCTTCGGCTGGAATCGATCGCCTACACGCTGGTCGCCGCCGTCACCGCGCTGGCGATGGCGTTCCTGATCGTGCTCGGTCCGCTGATGCTGGAAGCGGCGCGGCGCCATATTCCGCTGATCGTCGAGAACAACGAACAATTTCTCAATGTCTCGCGCTACAGCGTCACCATCACCGCGCTGATCGTCGCGCTGTTCATTCTCCACCTCTGGGTGCCGGCCGGCCGCCGCAGTTTTCTGCAGATCCTGCCCGGTATCGTCTTCACGCTGGTGGCCTCGCTGGTATCGGGCATCGTGTTCGGGCAGTACCTCGCGCGCTTTGCCAACAACTATGTGACGATGTATGCCGGGCTTGCGTCGGTGATCATCGCGCTGGTGTTTCTTTATTTTATCGCCGCGATCTTCGTCTATGGCGGCGAACTCAACGCGGCGATCATCAAGTCGCGGCTGCCGCACGGCGTGTCGCTTCAAGCAGCGCAGTCGCTAGAGCCCTCGGAGACACGGGCTTGACCAGAAAGGCGTCCGCGCCCGCGGCGCGCGCTGCCGCCTCGTCTTCGCCCCGGCCCGACACCCCGATGATCGCGATGCGGCCGAGCGGCGGGCCAAGCGCGCGAATTCGCCTGATGGCCTCGATGCCGTTGATGCCGGGCAGGACCATGTCCATCAGCACCGCGTCGAAGCCGCCATGCGCGATTCGTTCCGGCGCGGCCTCGCCCCGGCCGATGAATTCAGCCTGATGACCAAGTTCGGTCAGCACCGTATTGAGCACGACGCGACCGAACGGATTGTCTTCTACGCCGAGAACGCGCAGCCCCCGCAGATGATCTGGCAAGCTGTCGGCGTCCAGCCCTGAACTTGTCGCTTTCGACGCCTTGGCGCGCCTCAACGACACCGTCAGCGTAAACGTGGTGCCGCCGCCGCGCCGCGGCGCTACCACGATGTCGCCGCCCATCGCCCGCGCGAGCTGTTTGACCGACGACAATCCCAGGCCCGCGCCGCCAAAGCGGGCGGCGATGCTGACGTTGGCCTGGGAGAACGGACGAAACAGCCGCTTGATCTCCTGGAGCGTCAGGCCGATGCCGCTGTCCGAAATCACAAACGCGACGCCGATCTTGTCCTTGGCGCCGCCAGTGGGCTTGACCGCCAGCGCGACGCTGCCCTGCTCGGTGAATTTGGTTGCGTTGTCGACCAGGTTTTCCAATGCCGCGCGCAAGCGAACCGGATCGCCGATCACGAATGCCGGAAGTTTCTCCGAAATCTCGACGTGCGATTGCAGGCCCTTGGCGGTTGCGCGGCCGGCGAGGGAATCTCCGACGTTGCGGGCGAGCGTGCGCAAATCGAAAAAATCTTGCCTTACGCCAAAGCCGGAACGGCCGCTCCTCGCGGCATCGACAAACAATGTCGCAAGACTCGCAAGGTGTTCGGCGCCCGCCTTGATCGTATCGACCCAGCGCCGTTCGCGCTCGCCCAGGTCGGACGTCGCCAACAGATCGCTGATGGCAAGGATTCCCGTGAGCGGCGTGCGGACCTCATGCGCGAACGTGGCCAGCGCCGTCTCAACGATGCGTGGAGCGGCCGTCTTGGCGGGCTTGCGCGCCTTGCCGGCGGCGGCAGCTTTCTTCCTCGGAGTAGCCGTTTTCGACCGCCGCACGTTGCACCGCGGCCGCGATTTCGACGCCATGATTCCCCCGACCCTCGCCGGCCCCACCATGCCATGGCCGGGCTTGCGGAGTCACGCCGAAGCGCAATCGCGCTGTGAATCGAACGGCTGCAAGGCCCGGCATCTAGGGCAGGCCGACGAGGCGGCGAATTTCGGCCGGCGTCGCACCCCCCTCGTGGAGCTCGCGCAAGCCTGTGGCCTTGGTCGATTTCGACAGCTTTTGCCCGGTATCGTCCAGAATAAGCCGGTGATGCCGGTAGACGGGCTGAGGCAACCCAAGCAGGCTTTGCAAGAGCCGGTGCACGCTGGTCGCCCAGAACAGATCCTGTCCCCGCACCACTTCCGTCACGCCTTGCAAGGCATCGTCGACAACGACCGCGAGGTGGTAGCTGGTCGGCGTTTCCTTGCGTGCGAGGATCACGTCACCCCACGCGCCGGGCCGGGCGGCAACCGTTCCGGTCTCGCCGGCAGGGCCTTCGCCGAGCTCCGTCCAGTCAAGGGCGCCGGCGCGCGCGCAAGCGGCCGCCATGTCGAGCCGCATCGCGTACGGTTGCCCCGATTGGAGCAAACGCGCCCGCTCCTCCGGCGGCAGCAACCGCGCCGTCCCGGGATAGAGCGGTGCGCCGTCGGGGTCGCGCGGCCACGGCGCAATAGTCTCCTCTCGCGCGACCAGGTGCGCAATCTCGCCGCGGCTCTCGAAACTCGGATAGACCAGCCCCAGTGCGGCGAACTTCTCGAGCGCGGCGCGATAGAAGGCAAGGTGTTCGGATTGCCGGCGCACCGGGGTCTCCCAGGCGAGGCCGAGCCAGGCAAGGTCCTGATGGATGGCGTCCTCGAACTCCGGCCGGCATCGGGTCGCGTCGATATCCTCGATGCGCAACAGGAACCGGCCGCCGGTCCGGCGCGCCAAATCGAAATTCAACAACGCCGAAAAAGCGTGCCCGAGATGCAAATAGCCGTTCGGGCTCGGCGCAAAGCGGAAAACGGGTTGCGGCATTGATCTCTTTCGCAGGACATGTTGGTTTTAAGTCGCAATGACCTTCCACCTCAACACCCAGGCCGACCTCGAAGAGGCCGTCCACGCGCTCGTGAAACTGGACCGGCGGCTCAAACCCGTGTTCGAGGTCGCGGGCATGCCGGCGCTGCGGCGGCGCGAACCCGGGTTTGTGGGGCTGGCTGCGATCGTCTGCGGCCAGCAACTTTCCACCGCGAGCGCCGCGGCGATCTGGGCCCGGCTTGCCGCCGCGTTCGATCCGTTTCACCACGATGCGCTGCGCCGTGCCCGCGCCGACCGACTGGGCCGGCTCGGCCTGTCGGCGGCGAAGATCAAGACGCTGAAGAGTCTGGCGCGCGAGCTCGCCTCGGAACGGCTCAATCTCGACGTGCTGGCCAATGAGGATGCCGACGTGGCGCACCATACGCTGACGGCGCTGCACGGTATCGGCCCGTGGACGGCCGACGTCTACCTGCTGTTTTGCCTCGGCCACCGCGACGCCTGGCCGGCCGGCGACCTCGCCGTGCAGGAGGCGGTGAAAATCGGGCTGGGGCTGAGGAGGCGTCCGACCGCGAAGGAAATGGCGCCGCTGGCGGAACCGTGGCGCCCGATGCGCGGCGCGGCGGCGCATCTGTGGTGGAGCTATTACCGGGCGATCAAGAAGCGCGAGGGCGCGATCGCAACGACGGAACCAGCGAACGCTGTTTCAAACAAAGTCCCTGTTGCAAAACGGTCATCGGTGAAAGCAAAGATCGCGGTAGCAAAACTGCCGGAGTCAAAAAAATGAAATCCACCGACTTCATCGTTGCACGGAATGATTTGCAGCAATGCAAATTCATCGAGCGGGAATTACCTGACACCGCAGCTCTGCCGGGCGAGGCCCTGCTGGTCAAAGTCGATCGCTTCGCCTTCACCGCCAACAATATCACCTACGCCGTAATCGGCGATATCATGAAATACTGGGAGCTGTTTCCGGCGCCGGAGAATTTCGGGATCATTCCGGTATGGGGATTTGGCGATGTGATCGCCTCGCGCCATCCCGGCATCGAGGCCGGCGAACGCCTGTTCGGCTATTTTCCGATGGCGACGCATCTGGCGATCGAGGCCGCCAACGTCAACAAGCGCTCCTTGTATGACGCGGCCGCGCATCGCCAGAGCGTTTCGCCGGTCTATAACGCCTACACACGCGTCAGCGGCGATCCCGCCTTTGCCGGACGCGAGGGCGATTATCAGGCGCTGCTGCGGCCCCTGTTCATGCTGTCGTTCCTGGTCGACGACTTCCTTGACGAACATGATTTTTTCGGCGCGCGCAGCGTGCTGCTCTCCAGCGCTTCGAGCAAGACCGCGTTCGGCCTTGCGCATTTGTTGCATACGCAGCGCAGGGGTATGCGGGTGATTGGGCTGACGTCCGCGGCAAATACCGGCTTTGTCCGGTCGCTGGGCTGCTACGACGAGGTCGTCACCTACGACCACGTAACTTCGCTGCCGTCGGATTCTCCAGTCGCGTTTGTGGACATGGCGGGTAACAGCGAATTTTCCGCGAAACTGCATCGGCATTTCGGCGATCGCTTGAAATACTCCGGACGCGTCGGGCTTACGCACCGCGCTTCGGCGCCGGATGAGCCGGAACTGCCCGGAGCCAAGGCTGCCTGGTTCTTCGCGCCCGACCAGATTCGCCAGCGCGCCAAGGAGTGGGGGCCCGGCGGCGTCGAGACAAGATTTCGCCAAGCATGGTCGGGCTTCGCCCCGACCTTGGAAAAGCGGCTCACCGTGGTCGAGGGCCGCGGGCCCGCCGCGGTGAAACAGGTCTATCTCGACACGCTTAACGGGCACATTCCCCCCGAGCAGGGCCATATGCTGTCGCTGATGGACTGAGCCGCTTTCTGGGCGAACGTAAAGGGTATAGCGTTGCCAACGAGGAAACGCCGCGATGGCGGCCGCTATTGATCCGATTCTAACATTCGCATCCCGTTTCGGCAGTCATTTTTGCGAATGTTAGAATCAAAGGACCACTAGCAAATATAGGTTTGTAGTGGAGCTTTGGATTTGACATTCGCTTTGCGAACCCGCGGCCTACCGGGTAGCGAATGTCAAATCCACTCCACTAGGGGGTCGCGCATGCTGGACAGGACCGACGACGTCTCGATTTCGGCCGAAAATTGGCTGGTGCAATTCGAAAGCGCGCTCGCAAGCCCCAATGACGGCGCGCTGAAGACGCTGTTTCATCCCGACAGCCATTGGCGCGACGTGCTAGCGCTGAGCTGGAACCTGCAGACCCTCAACGGCGCTGACGCGATCTTAAAGGAGTTACCGGCGCTTAGCCGCAGCACCGCGCCCCGCCATTTCAAAATCGATCCCGGCCGCGCCGCGCCCCGCCGCGTCAGGCGCGCCGGGACCGACACGATCGAGGCGATCTTCAAATTTGAAACGACCTTGGGCCGCGGCAGTGGAATTCTGCGGCTGATCGGAGATGCCGACGACGACAACAAGCTCAAAGCCTGGACGCTGCTGACCGCGCTCGACGAATTGAAGGGTTTCGAAGAGCCGCTCGGGTCGACTCGGCCGCGCGGCCAATCCTATTCGCGCGACTTTCGCGGACCCAACTGGCTCGATTTGCGCCAGGAAGCAGCCGCCTATGCCGACCGCGATCCGGTCGTTCTGGTGGTCGGAGGCGGACAGGCCGGACTTTCAATCGCGGCGCGCTGCAAGCAATTGCAGATCGATGCGCTGATCGTCGACCGCGAGCAGCGCATCGGCGATAATTGGCGCAAACGCTACCACGCGCTGACCCTGCACAATCAGGTGCATGTCAACCACCTGCCCTATATGCCATTCCCGCAGAATTGGCCGGTCTATATCCCCAAGGACAAGCTCGCCAACTGGTTCGAGGCCTATGTCGAGGCCATGGAGCTCAACTACTGGACCGCGACCAGCTTCGAGAGCGGCGTCTACAATGAGGCCGAAGGACGCTGGTCGGTGGTGTTGCGCTGCGCCGACGGCAGCGAGCGCACGATGCATCCACGGCATGTCGTGATGGCGACCGGCGTCAGCGGCATTCCGAATTTGCCGGTTATTCCCACGCTGAAGAATTTCAAGGGCACGGTCCTGCATTCGAGCCAATACACCGACGGTGAGGAATGGAAGGGGAAAACGGCGCTCGTGATCGGCACCGGCAACAGCGGTCACGACATCGCGCAGGATCTGTATTCGAGCGGCACCAAGGTAACGCTGGTTCAGCGCAGCTCCACCTTGATCGTCGGCATCGAACCGTCAGCGCAACTGGTCTATGCGCCCTATAGCGAAGGAACGCTGGAGGATAACGATCTAATCGCGACCTCCATGCCGCTGCCAGTCGCGAAAAAAAATCATCGGGCGGTGACGGAAGTAGCAAAGGAGCTGGACAAGGATCTGCTGGACGGCTTGCAACGCAGAGGTTTCAAGCTTGACTATGGTGAAGGCGATACCGGCTGGCAATTCAAATATCTCATGCGCGGCGGCGGTTATTATTTCAACGTCGGCTGCTCCGACCTGATCATTAGTGGCGAGATCGCGCTGAGGCAGTTTTCGGACATCGATTCGTTTGTCACCGGGGGCGCGCGGATGAAGAACGGTGAGAGCATCGCTGCCGATCTGGTCGTGCTGGCGACCGGTTACAAGCGCCAGGAAGAACTTGTCCGCAAACTGTTCGGCGAAGCGGTTGTCGATCGGCTCGGCCCGATTTGGGGATTCGGCGAAGGGCAAGAGTTGCGCAATATGTATACGCGCACCGCGCAGCCCGGTCTCTGGTTCATCGCCGGCGGCCTGGCACAGTGCCGCATCAATTCGAAATACCTGGCGCTGCAGATCAAGGCGGTGGAGCAAGGATTGCTGTCGCGGACACTCGAAGCCCGCGGGCCCTGAGATTCATTCCCCCCTGACGTTGGACGCCTTGATGACCGGCCACCATCGTTCCATCTCGGCTTTCTGAAACGCCCGCAAGGCCTCGGGCGATTGTTGGTCGCGCGGCGAGATCTGTATGCCGAGGTCTTCGAAGCGCCGCTGGATCAGGGGATCGGCGAGTATCTGCCGCATCGTGGCATTCAGCTTTTCGACGATAACTTTCGGCGTATCCTTTGGCACCCAAAGCCCGTACCAGAGGGTAGCGACAAAGCCCGGCAGCCCCGCTTCGTCCGCCGTTGGAATATCAGGCGAAGAAGACAGCCGCGCGCTGCCGGTCACCGCAAACGGCTTGATGCTGCCGGTGGCGATCAGAGATTTGAAATTCGACGACGGCTCGATCATGAAATCGAGCTGACCGGCGAGAAGATCCTGCATCGCATGGGCGTTGCCGCGATACGGCACGAATTGAAACTTCGTCCCGGTCTCCTTCTGAAACGAGATTCCGGCGAGATGTCCGGTTGCGCCGACGCCGGCAATCCCTACGGACGCCTTGTCGGGATTGGCCTTGAGATACGCAATCAATCCCTTGAGATCGTCGGCCGGCAGGCCCTTTCGACCGACGATCAACAGCGACTCGTGGCCGATATAGATCACCGGCTCGAGATCCTTCAGCAAATCGAATTGTAAGGAATAAAGACCGCCGGTGAGCATATGCGTGGTCGACGTGCCAATGCTGAGCGTGTAGCCGTCGGGGGGCGAACGGACGGCGCGACCGACGCCGATACTGCCGGCGGCGCCCCCGACATTCTCGATTATGATGGTTTGCCCGAGGATTCCCCGCATCTGCTCGGCCAGATATCGCGCCAGCGTATCGGTCGCGCCGCCCGCGGGGAACGGCACGATCATGGTGATGGGGCGGGTCGGATAAGACTGCGCCGCGACGGGAACCACCCATCCGAGCGTCAGCGTGACGACGGCCATCGCCGTCAGCCATCTAGGCATTGAACCTCGCCGATATCTGCGGATCAATCGATTAGACATCACCGACCACCTCGCGCCGGCGACGTTCGGATTCTTCGGCGTAACGCCGCATCGCGTGCGCCTCGGTCAGAATGCCGATCGGCCGGTTATCGCCGGTTTCAACCACGGCAAGCGATTCGGCCTCCGCAACGTCAAAGGCCGAGATGGCTTCCCGAATGTTCATACCGGGATGCAGTACGATCATCTGCTGATGGAGGATGCCGCGCAGCGGCTTTTTTGGATCGACATCCTGCGCATGGGCGTCCGCCACCAGCACCAGGCCTGCGTAGTGACCCTCTGCATCCACCGCGACCACCTGGGTCTTCGATCCCAACGGAAACTTGGCGCGGAATTCAGCGATTGCCATCTCCGCGTTTGCGGTAACCAGGTCCGACCGCATCAGGCGCCGAACCGTGAGATCGCGGATCCAGCCGACATCGGCGGCGCTGCGGATCGTCTCGCCGCGCAGATGCAGTCGCCAGGTGGCGAATGAGTAGCCGAACAATTCTCGGGTAATCTGCGTGGCGATGATCACCGCGGCCAGCACGATCGTGGTCAGCCAGAGGTCGCCGGTCGATTCCAGCGCGATGAATGACATCGTCAGCGGCCCGCCGACGACAGTTGCCGAGAGCGCGCTCATGCCGACGATCGCATAGACGTTGGGATCGAGTTTGAGGCCCGGCCAGACCATGTCAAAACCGGCGGCGAACAAGCGGCCCCCGATCGCGCCCAAAAACAGCGTGGCAAAGAACAACCCGCCCCGAAAGCCGGTGCCGAGCGAAATCACCGATGCGATCGTCTTCAGCGCGAATACCGTCGCGATGAACGTCAGCGGCATTGAAATGATTCCGGCAAAGTGCAGCGCGCCGTGCCCGGACGACAACACTTGCGGGGTCTGCAGGGCGAGCAGGCCGACGGCGAGACCACCCAGTGCCGGGCGCAACGGCGGCCAGAGTACCGTCTTCGACAATAGCGTCTCGCAGAGCGAAACGCCGCGCATGATCGCGATGCCGAACAGCGCTGCAAAAACGCCAAGCAGCGCGGCAACCGCAAGGTCGCGCCCGAGCACGTCACCGACCGTGCCAACGCCAAGGCCGAGCGACAACGGGGCGAATTCGTGGGCGACAAAATACCCGACCACCGAGGCGACCCCCACCGGCGTCAGACTCGCGGGAGTATATCCGCCGAGTATGAGTTCGAAGGCGTAGAAAGCGCCGGCCAGCGGCGCGCCGAACGCGCCGGCAATCGCGGCTGCGGCGCCGCAGCCGACCATCAGCCGCTGATCGGCGCGGCGCAGATGAAATCCGCGGCCGAGCGAGGCAGCGAGCCCGCTGGAAAGCTGGGTGTATCCCGCTTCAAGCCCGACCGATGCGCCGACGCCACTGGACCAGACCGTCTGCAATGCCACGATCACGCTGCCGCGAAACGACATTCGTCCGCCATGCACCGCGTTGGCTTCGATCGGGTCAACTTCACGCGCCGGCCGCCAGCGCGCGAGCCACAGGAATGCCAGTCCCAGCAGCAACCCGCCCAAGCTCGGAACCAGGAGCGCGCGCAGCGGATCGATGTTGATCTGACTTGACAGCCGATCGCCTGCCTCGATGTTGAATAGCGCCACGTGGAGTATTTCGACCGTGGCGGCCATCGCCGACACCACCAGCCCGCCGATAGTTCCCACCAACGCCGCAAGGACGACCAGGCTGGTTTCGTGAGCGCGAACGAACGCCCGGAGCCGGCGCGGTGCCTCGAGATAGCGGGACTTGGTCATCATTTTGCCGCATCCATACGCGGCCAAAAAGGTGCCGCCCGCCTCGTTTAGCGGCCTTGGCGGTACCCCCGCAATCCGAACGTGAGCCGGCGCGGAGGCGGATAAGGCCGCCGAAGCTCTTCACAATCCCGTCACGCTGCCTGTAGTATGTCAACTCATGCTGCTTCGCAGCTATATGGAGGCCGGGAGCGTTACTTGAACGCACATGTCTCGCAAGGCGGTTGGCCGGTACTGGTATTGAATGCGGACTTTCGGCCGCTGAGTTATTATCCGCTGTCTCTCTGGTCGTGGCAGGACGCGATCAAGGCTGTTTTTCTCGAGCGCGTCAACATCGTCGAGCACTACGACCGTGCCGTTCGCAGCCCCACCTTCGAAATCCAGTTGCCGAGCGTGGTGTCGCTGAAATCCTTCGTCAAGCCGACCACGCATCCGGCCTTCACCCGGTTCAACGTTTTTCTGCGCGACCGCTTCGCGTGCCAGTATTGTTCGGCCAACGACGATCTGACCTTCGACCACATCGTCCCGCGCAGCAAGGGCGGCCAGACCACGTGGGAAAATGTGGTCGCCGCGTGCTCCCCCTGCAATCTGCGCAAGGGAAACCTGACGCCGCAGCAGGCACGGATGTTTCCGAAGCAGGCCCCGTTCGCGCCGACGGTGCACCAGCTTCACCGCAACGGCCGGCTATTCCCACCGAACTATCTGCACGATAGCTGGCTCGATTATTTGTACTGGGACACCGAACTCGATCCGTAAACACCGGTTACTGTCGCAGGACTCACAACAGCTTCCGACAACAATGACGATCAAGGGCTTTGCCGGACGGACTCAGGCGTCAGGAGGCTCTCCAATTGCTGCAGAAGCTCGCCATATTTGGTGTAGTTCCCCGCAGCGTATTGACGCTGCATCTCTTGAAACACCGCGCGTACGCGGCCCAGCCGATCGTCGGTTTCGACGTTGGAAGACGACCCACGCGCGCGGATCGATCCTCCGACCAAAAGGTTTTCCGCATCCTTCAGACTGGGCGCCCACTCGATCTTGCGGTCGTCCGGCAGCAATTGCGCCAGCACGATGCGCGCCAGCGTCGGGATTTTGGTTTGCTCGGCTTCGATGTAGACCGGCTCGATGGCAATCAACTGGCTCCCGTTCAACGGCAGCACGATCAGGTTACCCCGAATCACCTGAGAGCCATGCTGGTCCCAGAGCGTCAGGTCCCCGGAGAATCGGCTGTCCGAGTTGATCCGCGATTCGACTTGCGCCGGTCCGTCGATGAATGTCCCTTTGGGAAAGCGGAATGCCACCATCTTGCCGTAGTTCTCGCCGTCCGACAGGCCCGCGAGCCATCCCGCCATCTGGTTCTTCCCGGCCACCGACAGCGGCAGCATGAGCAGGAACTCCGGCTTTTCGGCTTTCGGGAGCTGCGCGATAACATAGTAAGGCCTGACTTCAATCTCGCGATCGCGATAGAGCTCGTGCGGCACTTCCCAACGATCCTCGCGGTTGTAGAAGGTCATGGGATTGGTCATGTGGTAAGTGCCGTACATTTCGGCCTGCACAGTGAACAAATCCTCCGGATAGCGAACGTGGCGCTGAAGGTTCTCCGGCATCGCGCTGCGATCCCTGAACAGGCCGGGCAACAGCCGCCGGTAGGCATTGATGATGGGATCGTGATTGTCGAAGACGTAGAACGTGACTGAGCCATTATAGGCGTCGATCACCGCCTTGACGGAGTTGCGCAGGTAGTTGCGGCCGCGCAGCCACGACAGCGAGCCGCGATAGGCCTCGCTGTAGGGATAGTTGGTCGAACTCGTGTAGGCATCGATGATGTAGGAGTAGTGGTCTCCATCGGCAACAATGTAGGGATCGCGGTCGAAAGTGAGAAACGGCGCCAGCCGTTGCACGCGCTCGACGATATTTCTGTGCAGCAGCACTCGGCTCTCGGGCGTAAAATACTCGGAGATGAAGAGCCGCAATCCGTCGGTCTCGTGCGACACGACGAGCTTGCGCCAGAAGTTGGATAAGGGAATTCCACCCTTGCCCTGATACACCGTCTCGGCATTCGCCTGCCCGGTGGGAAAGTCGAACTCCTTTTCGGTAGTGCGGACGTAAACCCGATCCCGCGTCAAGGCGCCGTAATATATCGCGCCCTGCGTGACCGCGAGGTCGCCCTTGGCGATCAGGGGGATGTCGTGCGCCCACAGCACGGGATTGCCCCTGTCATCCACTTCGTTGGCCGGCACGGCAACGGCGCCGTAGCCGTGGGTGTATTTGAGGGCAAGATTGACCCAGACCTTGGCCTGATCGGGAAGCCTCTCGACGTTGAGTTCGCGCGCTGTGATCATGACTTGCCGTTCGGCGCCATCGATCATGTAGCGGTCGATGTCAACGCCGGCAAAGGTGTAATACGGCCGCAAGCCCTGGATTTGCTGGAGCTGCGGTTCGAGCGCGCGCCAATCCCAGATGCGGGCGTCTTGCAGCGTTGCGCCACTCTTGTCCAGGTCCGCGCGGGTCAGCGGCGCGGCCGAGACGGCGAACTCCCGTTCCTCCATCGACGCCCCGTCGAGGTTGTACGCTTCCCGGGTGCCGGCGATGCTTCTGAGCAGAAAAGGCTGCTCGAGGGTTATCTGGTTCGGGCCGACATAGACATGTTCGACGGTCTCAGGGACGACGGAAGCGGCGAAATACAGGATTGCAAACAGCCCGCCGGGTACCAGCCAGCGCGACGGTCGCCTCAGCAGCCAGATGCGAAACCGGATCACGCAGGCGCCCGCCATCAGGATGCCGGCGGCAACAATCCAGGCGACCGTGACGAGGTTGTATGCCGGAATCCAGAAATGGATATCGGCAAAGGAGCCGCCGGCGACGACCTGCGAGTGTCCGTCGACGACGAGGTAATAACGGTCAAGGAAGCGCGATACGCCCGATGCAAGGCAGAGAAGCGCCGCCAATGCCAGGCCCTGCCCCATCCATCGCCCCCAAATCATGCCGCTTCGCGCTTGCGCATCCGCGTCAGCGGCGCCCATCAAATGAAGGAAATGCGTATTTTGTGACCTGAGGTAATCGCCGAAGTGCTCCCAGGGTCGTCCGGCGCTCGGATAAAGCCAAAGACCAATCGCCGCCCAAAGCACGATCGTTATCGCCAGAACGGTCAAGACGATATCGAGCAGGTTGTTATACAGGGGCAAGGCCAACAGAAAGAAGGAAATGTCCTTGCCGAACACCGGGTCCGTGGTGCCGGTTGCTGTCGCGCCGAGGAAACCCAACAACGATATCCACAGCGCCGTGGCGCTAACGGCAACGATCGCGGCAACGATGAAGGACGCAAACCAGGGCGCACTCCTCGGCACTACCGGCAATGGCCGCGACAGGATCGACAAATTGCAGCCGACGAAGAGGCCGACCGAAACAAGCACGGTCGTGAAAATCCCGACGCGAAGCCCTAGCGCCAGCCAATAGCGGTAACGCTGGCCGAGTTCGTCGAACCAAAAGTCCTGCAGAGAGACGTTCAGTGCCGCTTCCAAACAGATGACACCGAGCACCGCTGCCGCGATGTAAGCCAGGTCACGATAGAGCCGGTGCGCGAACACAACCGGCGAGACCCCCGCCCTCTGGCTCAGGAAGGTGCGGCCGAGCGGAAACGCTGCGAAAAAGATGAGAACGAGATAACCGAATTGGAACATCGAATTCCCCTTTCAGGTCTCCGAAATTTCCGGTGCCCGACCAAACCCTCTCGGCCTAGATAGGTTGCGCCATCCTTAAGAGAAACTCCGGCGAGCTTATTGATCTTTCGCAATTCGGCATAGCGCGGCAATCGACCCCGCCCGAAAGGCAGCCGGTGTTTCCTATTTCCCGCTCGTGAAAATCGGCCGTCCCCCCGGTTTTGTGCCTATACGACCGACAACGTCGCTCAAGCCGACGATGTTATGGAGAACAGAGACCCGCGGCTTCGGTGGGTCGTTTTCTTGCATTTACGGAGGTGGAGGCAGCGTCCGCGGTGGGCAGATCGACCGTCAGGCAGCCGCGGTGGAGGAGCTTTTGCCCAGGAATAATTTCGCAAGCCGCTCGATCGGTACAGCCGGGCTGAACAGATAGCCCTGCATCTCGTTGCAACCCAGCTTGCGCAGAATGTCGCGCTGCGCTTCTAACTCCACGCCTTCGGCCGTCGTGGTCATGCGCCCCGCCGCCGCCATATGGACCACGGCCTCGATGATCGGCGACGAACCCTGAGCTTCCGCAACGTCTCGCACAAAACTCCGGTCGATCTTGACCTTGTCGAACGGGAAACGCCGCAGATAGCTCAACGAAGAATAGCCCGTTCCGAAATCATCCAGCGCGATGCGTACGCCCAAATGCCGAAGCTGGTGCAGAACGGACAAAGCCTCTTCATCATCCCGTATCAACACTGCTTCGGTTATCTCGAGTTCCAGTCGATCCGGAGATAGGCCTGTCTCCGCCAGCACCGCTGCCACCTTGAGCGCCAGCGTGCCGGACTTGAACTGGATCGGAGAGACATTTACAGCCAGCCTGATCTCGTCTGGCCATCTGACGGCGTCGGTGCATGCTTGCCGCAGCACCCACTCGCCCAGCTCGTTAATCAAGCCGGTTTCCTCGGCTAGCGGAATGAACTCGGCCGGCGAAACCGTCCCGCGGGTCGGGTGCTGCCAGCGCAGCAAGGCTTCGCAGCCCGTCACCGCGCAGCTTGTGAGATCGACGACCGGTTGGTAGTGAACCTCGAAGCCGCCTTGAACCAGCGCCTGCCTCAGATCGGACTCCAGCGCGCGCCGCGCCTTCATGCGAGCATCCATCTCCGGATCGAAAAAGCGATAGGTTCGCCGCCCACTGGCCTTGACCGAATACATCGCAAGATCGGCGTTCTTCAGCAGCTCTTCCGAGCAGGTCCCATGATCCGGCGCGATGGCGATCCCGACGCTGGCGTCTGTCGAAACCTCGTGGCCCAGGCATTTCGCCGGAGCACGTATCGCCTGATGCATGCTTTCGACGAGCGCGACGGCTTGAGACTCGTCGGTCAGATCAACCTTGACGATCGCGAACTCATCCCCGCCCAGCCGTGCAACAAAGTCGCTTGGTCCGGCGCACTGCCTCAGACGGGAGGCAACTGATTTCAGCAACTCGTCTCCCACATGATGGCCGAGTGAGTCGTTCACAGACTTGAATTCGTCGACGTCGATAAACAAAACGGCGAAGCGTTCACCCGGCGCAATATTGGCGAGCTTGCGCTCGACATGTTCGCGGAACAGCGCCCGGTTCGGCAGATCGGTTAGCGCGTCATAATACGCCAGATGCGCCATCCTCTCCTGTGTCCGGACACGCTCAGTTACGTCCTCGTGCGTGACCAGCCAGCCTCCGTCGGCGATCGGCTCGTTGACGATCTCCATCAGGCGGCCGTCCGAAGTCTCGACGATCTTGGTGCCGGATTTATGCGTATTGCTCAGCACGTCTTCACAGTATCGGTCGACGTTGCCCGGGAAGGACCCGGTCTCGCTTCGATGTTTTATCACGTCCCGAAGCGTACAACCCGGCCTGACAACCTGTGGCGACAAACCATACATTTCGATGTATTTGGCATTGCAAACAACCAGATGCCCGGACGCATCGAACAGCAGGAGGCCTTGCGTCATATTGTTGATGGCGGTGTCGAGCCTCTGCTTCTCGAGGCTTAACCGGCGCTGCGCGGCCTGGTGCTGGGACCTCAACAACCGGACCATCAAATAGAGGATGATGGCTATCACCGCGAGCGACAGTGAGGCGACGCTTACGAAGAGCTTTGTCTGCGACCGCCAGGCCACCAGCGTGGAATCGATCGTCTTCGTTGCAATCACGACAAGAGGAGCCGTCGAAAGCATGCGGGAAGAAACGAGGCGGTCCTTGCCATCGATCGGGCTGCTGAGCCTGCCGGTCAGGTGCGAGGCGTCAAAGAACGCCTTCTGCAGGGCAGACCCCCTCTTGAAGTTCTGGCCCGTTATGTTCTCGGTGTGGGGATATCGTGCCAATAGAGTGCCGTTTCGATGATGCAAGGCAATGGTGGCGTCGTTGCCGAGACCGGTCGACGCGAAAAAGCTCTCCAGCTGATCCGGGCTGATGGCTCGGGTCACCACACCCAGGAATTCCTGGTGCGGTCCCGAGATTCTTCGCGCAAAGACGATCGCTTGCGACGTGGAGAGACGGCTCGGGACGACCTCAACCGCAAGCTCCAGCGTGGGCTCGCTCGCCAACCTCGCGAAATACGCCCGATCGGCGATATTGACCTCGGGAACCGGCCAGACCCGGGACGAATTGATCAGGTTGCCTTTGGAATCGAACACGTTGGAGCCGGCCACGTCCGCCCAGCCGTCCAGCTTGGCTCTCAACACCTCATGGACGGCAAGAGTGCTCATTTCACCCCTGAACATATCGGGCGACGCAATTCCATGCGATTCGAGGTCCGCGATGATGACCTTTTGCGGAATCGAAAAGTCTCCAAGCTGCTGATCGAAGTGGCGCACGAGAAGAAGGACGCTGCTTTCGAGACCTTCCTTGCCAGTCTGGATTGCGTTTTCCTTGAACTGATTGATGGAAACCATCGTTCCAGCCGCAATCGCAACCATGAGCGCGAGCCCGCACATCAGCAGCCACAACATCGGCGCGCGCGGATCTGGATCGTGCCTGATTGACAACGGCTCCCGAGGCTCTTTGCCCCCCGAGATCGTCGGAAGAGTTTCCATGGTGTCCTCCCGGCGCCAGTTGCTCAGAAAGGACACAAGATCAAGTTAGCATTCAAAGTTGATGATCTGTTAATCCTGACATGCGCGTGCGGCGGACTAGAAGAAGCCGACGCTCATATCGAGGCCCGAAGTCGCCATGCATGCGAATACAACGATGACGAGACCGCAGATGATCGCGACCACATTCATGGCAAGGTTGGCTTCTGTTTCGGTTTCGGGACCGGCGGGTGTGGAAACGGAAACGTCGGAAATAGTATTCATTTTTCCCTCCAAAATTAAATCGCGTCAAAATCGGCGACGACGCTAGCTTCGAAGTATTTATGCAAGCTTGCGACACATCGTTAATTTTTTAGGGAGGTCCCGGCTCCCGAGCCCCAGTCCTTTTTGATTGTTTAACCGTTCGAACCAGTATTCTCGGCCGACACGATCGGATCTGGATTGCTTGTGCGCGAAGCAAAGCGTGATCGACTATTTCCATGCCCTGATGCCGTCGCTGCGGCGGACGGGTTGTTGGGCACGAAAAATGGCACGAGCTGCCGCCAAAGCCTCGGTTCTTGGCAACGGCATGACCGCCCTGCGGCGGGAAAATACGACCCTATCGGAGACTTTCCTGAAGAGCGTTTGCGACATAAGATCGTCGGTAGCCCTTCGCGCCTCTGATCGCCTCGTCCGCGGAACCCGCGCCGCCTGGCCAGGAGATTTTCATGCCCGCCTTGACTGAATGGAAGGTACCGCTGGCGCAGCAGCCCCGCCCGAGTGACTATGGTTTCGATCTCGATCGCGTGCTCTCTTCGGTGGTTGGCCTGCATTCGATCGTCCCCGCCGACGCCTTCAGCGCCGATACGCTCGGGACGGAGCGCGCCGGCAACGGTGTCGTGATCGATGACGGGCTGGTGTTGACGATCGGCTATCTGATCACCGAGGCGGAAGCCGTTTGGCTGCATATCGGCGATGGACGCGTGATGGAAGGCCACGCGCTCGGCTTCGATTCGGTGACCGGCTTCGGCCTGGTGCAGGCCCTGGGTCGCATCGATCTTGATCCCGTTCCGCTCGGCTCTTCGGCGGCGGCCGAAATCGGCGACCGCGTGGTGATGGGCGGCGCCGGCGGACGCACGCGATCCGTTGCGAGCCACATTGCCGCCAAGCAGGAATTTGCCGGCTATTGGGAGTACATGCTGGACGAGGCGATCTTCACCCACCCCGCCCATCCCAATTGGGGCGGCACCGGACTGATCTCGAACCGCGGCGAGTTGATTGGTATCGGCTCGCTCCAGCTTGAGCGCGAGCGGGAGGGCAAGGCCGAGCATGTCAACATGGTGGTGCCGATCGATCTCTTGAAACCCGTCCTCGACGACTTGCGCAAGTTCGGCCGGGTCAACAAGCCGGCGCGCCCCTGGCTTGGGATGTATTCAACCGAGATCGACAACAGGGTCGTCGTGGTCGGCGTCTCGGCGAAGGGACCGGCGGCGCGCGCCGAACTCAAGGCCGGCGATGTCATCCTCGCCATCAAAGGCGAAAAGATCACGAGTCAGGCGAGCTTCTACCGGAAGCTCTGGGCGCTCGGGTCCGCCGGCGTGGACGTGCCGCTCACCATATACCATGAGGGCGTTACCTTCGATGTCGTGCTGGCCTCGACTGACCGCGCAAAGCTGCTCAAGGCGCCGCGGCTGCACTAAAGCAACTCTCAACAGCGCGGGCCGGTCTTGCGTCGGGTCATGCGCTTGGTCACCCAAGAGGATTAGGAGCGACAGCCATGAGCGAGGCCGTGGTGGACGACATCGTGGCCGTGCTGCCGCCGCTGCTGCAAGCGCTCGAGTCGCTCGGCTTCATTGCGCGTCACCTCAATCCGCCCGATTTCGATTCCGTGATGCAAGCCGCAGGCGAACCGGACGAGACGCTGAAAGCGGTTCGTTCCCGGCTTGCGAACTGGCCGCAGCAATTCGCAAACATCCAGGCTCCGCTACAAAGCGCGTGCGACGCCGCGCTGGCGGCGTTCGAGGGACTGCGTGCCGTGCAGCTCGGCAACGGCGATCTGATGGCGGTGTTTCGCGCGCTGCGTCACTTGCCCCGCGCGCAAGAGGCGCTCTATCCGCTTTGCGCAAAACTGCCGCCGGTGAGCAGCTTCTTCGTCAATCCCGACCTTCGCGAAGACGCCGAGCTCGCGGCGCGTCTGGCGGCGCCCGCAATCGAAACCACCGGAATAATCCACGACCATAACGAACCCGGCGGCCGCGGCGGCTTTTCGCTCTATGTGCCGGAATATTATGCCCCTGACCGCACGTGGCCGCTGGTGATGGCGCTTCACGGCGGCAGCGGCAACGGCCGCGGCTTCCTGTGGAGCTGGCTGCGCGACGCGCGCAGCCTCGGCGCCATCCTGGTCGCCCCAACCGCAACGGGAAGCACCTGGGCCCTTATGGGAGAAGATGCCGATACGCCGAACTTGATCCGAATTCTCGATTCCGTGCGAAGCCGATGGAGCGTCGATCCCGCGCGATTGTTGCTGACCGGAATGAGTGACGGCGGCACCTTCTGCTACGTCACCGGGCTCGAGGGCACTTCCCCATTCACGCATCTTGCTCCTGTCGCTGCGACCTTCCATCCGCTGATGGCCGAGGTGGCCAACGCGGAGAGGCTGCGGGGTTTACCCGTCTTTCTCGTGCATGGCCGGCTCGACTGGATGTTCCCGGTGCAGGTTGCGCGGCAAACACGGGACGCCCTGACCGCGGCCGGCGCCAATATCATCTATCGCGAGATCGACGACCTCAGCCACTGCTATCCACGCGAGATGAATGCGTCGATCCTGAGCTGGCTATCCGGCAAAGCTTAGGGCGTTCATGCCACCCCGTCGGCATTTTTCTTCCTTTATCCGGATAAAATCGCAATCATGCATCGATGCGCTCTGGGTTCCGCGATGCGCGGATGAATTTCCGTTCAGGGAACCTTCCGCATCAAACGACGTTGTCGCCCATCACATTGGAGGGATGCGATGCGCGTTTTCCTGGGAATGATTTTGGGTGCGCTGCTGCTGGTCGTTTGTGTCTATGTCTATGATTCGCAGGCAACCTCGACGGTTGCCAACGGGCAGAATGCGTCCGCTAACCGAACCATCGTCAACTGGGACGTGGCGGCCGCAGACTGGCAGACGCTGAAAACACGCGTCCATGAGGACTGGATCCGGCTGTCGTCGAGGTAATTGCCGCGTCGCCTCTGCTCGTCCTGCACTATTTCTTAGCTGCAGCCGCCTTGCGCGCATCGGCAATGGCCTGGCCGAACTGTTCCATAGTCAGTACGCCCGGCACTCGGAACTTGCCGACGATGAAGGACGGCGTGCCTCTGAAATCGAACGCGAGTGCCTGGTCGTTGTTGCGCGCTAGGATAGCGTCAATGGCCGACGCATTGGCAGCAAGGTCACGATCGAGGCGGTCGACATCGATGGCGGCACCTGCGAGCACCTCGCGAACTCGCGCCTCCGTCAGCTTCGTGTTGACACCGATCAACGCATCATGGGCCTGGATGAACTTGCCCTGATATTTGCTCGCCAGCGCCATCCGCGCCGCGGTCACCGACATCGGCCCCAGGATCGGCCAGTCTTTCAATACCAGCCTGACCTTGCCGTCGTCGTGCACCACCTGCCGCAATTCGGGTTCGATCTTGCGGCAATAGGGGCATTGATAGTCGAAATATTCGACGATCGTGATGTCGCCGCCGGCATTTCCGGCAACCGGAATTTCCGGATCGCGCAACACCAACGCTTCTGTCAACACGTTATCAACCTGCGCAGGCGCCGCGGGCGGAAACGCGCCGAGCACGGCAGCACTTGCCCCGAGCAAGCCAACCGCTTCGCGCCGGCTGCATCGGCGATGCCACCGGACCTGATCGATCGTTTCACTCATCTCTCGTCTCCGGGCCAGATTTGGTGCTGATCTTCGGTAGCTACGATCAGAACAGGAATAGGTTACGCGTCAGCATATAAAGCGCCACTACGATAATGGCAGCGGCAAACACGATATTGAGCGCGCCGCGCCGCGCCGACAAATGCCGCGCCAGCCGCGTGCCGATCAATCCGCCAACGAGCCCGCCCGCGATGAACAACCCCGCCAGCTCCCATGAGATCAGTCCAGACCAGGCGTAACTCGCAGCGGTAGTGAGCCCAAACGCCGTCACCGCGACGAGCGATGAACTCACGGCGTTGATGATCGGCATGCCGGTCGCCAGCATCAGGGCCGGCACGATCAGGAACCCGCCGCCGATGCCGAAGAATCCCGAAAGCGTTCCGGTGGCAAGGCCCAGTCCGACGATCGCCGGCGTGTTGTCCCAGCCCATCCGCGCGTCGGGCAAACCGACGCGCGAACGCGTCTTGAGCATCAGAATCGCGATCACCAGCATCAACAACGCAAAGAGTACGAGCAGCCTTCGCCCATCTAGCATTTTTCCGAAAATAGCGCCGATAAACGCGCCGGCAATTCCCGCGGCCGCGAAACTGAGCGCGCACGACCATCGCACCGTGCCGCCACGCGCGTGGTTCGACAGGTTGATCGCGGCATTGACGGCGACCGCGATGGCGCTGGTTCCGATCGCGACATGGGCATCGGAGACGCCGACCACATAGACCATCAGCGGCACCGCCAGAATCGAGCCGCCGCCTCCGATAAGCCCCAACGAAAATCCAACCAGCGCTCCCGATGCCAGTCCGAGCAGCCCCTGCACCGTGGAGGCGATCAAGAAAAGGACCCCGGCTTTGTCGCGAGACGATAGAGGATATAAAGCGGCGGCAAGCCTGCCGCATCTTCGGCCCAGGCAATTCCGTTGGATTGGCGCAACCTCAACCCTTCAGGCGGGCGACGCACTCGCTGTAATAACCGCCTCCCTTGTCGATCCATCTCAAGCCATCGTTCGCATTTGTGGCCTTGTTTGCGTTGAATTGATCAACACAGGTGAGCGTCCGCGCCTTGTCCGGGTTCTCTCCAGAATACTTCGGCGCAATTTCCGAAGGAAAAACCGCGTGCGTACTGATTGGACCGCACTCCTGGTCGCGAAACTCCTTCCACTTGCGTCCCTTCAGCTTGCCGGAAATTTCAGCCGTCAGATATTTCAGTCCACACCCGACCGCAGTTGGCCCAGGCTTTACGACCGGCGCTTTCGCCGTCGGATTTGACGGCGAAGGGCTTGCCGGCGCCGGTTGGTCTTGCGGCCCCTTCGGAGCCGGCGTCGTCGCGGATGCTGCGGGCTCTCCTGCCTGGGCGAGCAGACGGAAACTTGAGTTGTCCTGCGAAATATTTATGTAAGCGCCGGCGGCCACCGCCGCGCGGCCGCTTGGCTCCGCCGAGGCTGTCTGGGAAAACAGGATCAGCCCGATAGAGGCGGCGATTTTCCAGCAAGTTTTTTCCATATGCCCGCTCGTGAATTCGATCGACTGATACCCTGCAACAATCGTGGCCTTCAGGCCCGGGCAGGTTCGGCCCGGGCCCGTCGCGGAAAGGCGATTAGCCCTTAAGCTTCGTATTGCACTGGCTGTAGTAGCCGCCGCCCTTCTGGATCCATTTCAGGCCACCGTTACCGTTGGTGGTTTTGTTGGCGTTGTACTGGTCGAGGCAGGTGTGCATCCGCGCCTTGCCGGCGGATTCCTTGGAATATTTCGAATCCACGGCGGGCGGGAATGTCGCAGGGCCGCTTGGCGCCGGCGCGGCGGCGGGCGCTGCCTCCGGCTTCTTCGGCTTGGCTTCGGCTTCCTTGGGCGCGGCCGCAGGCGCCGCAGCCGGAGCCGCGGCGGCGCCGCATTGGGCCTTGCGGAAATCATTCCACTTCTGGCCGTTGAGCGTGCCGGCGGCCTTGGCGGCCTGATATTTCGCGCTGCATTCCTGCGTAGACAGGGCTTGCGCCGGGGCTGTGGCCACGAGTGCGGCAAAACCCGACGCTGCGACAGCGCACAATAATTTGGCTTTATTCGTCATCCTTGGTCTCCCTTGGGGGGTATGGCTGGTCTAGAGTTCGCCATCCTAACCTAGCGATGGCGCATGACAACGACCATCCGGGGCCACACAAAAATATCGCGCCGCCAAGCGCTGCCGGCAAGGCGCCATTCATCCGAGGTTCAGCCTCGCGGCGCGAGGGTGCGCCTTTCTTTAACCCGAGGTGCTCCCATGACGACGATATCTTCCCGCGCGGTCGCCGCTGCCTTTGCGTCCCTCCTGCTATTCGCAAGCCCTGTGCTGGCGCAGACACCCGCCGCCAAGAGCGATTCGGCAGCGCCCGCGGCAACCGACAAAAAGGCCGCAAAGCCGCGCAGCGCTGAATCGCTCGAATGCTCCAAGCAGGCTGACGCCAAGGGACTTCACGGCAAGGAGCGCAAGAAGTTCCGCTCCGAATGCAAGAAGGCCGCGGCAGAAAAGAAATAAGTCCGCTCGCTGTTTCCGCCCATCCTCTCTCCGGCGAGGATGGGCGCCTCTTGTAGAGCGATTCCCGTCTCGACGGAAAGGCGGCGAGCCTTCTCACATTGCATTGCTGCGAGCGCGCTGAAACATTTGTCTCACGCTTTCGGATTTGCCATAAGGCGGCGTGAGCCAGATCCTTGCATCGATGGCGTATGCGCTTCGAAGCCGCGCCAAGACCCTCCAGGTTCTCGAAACGCTTGCAACCGGAACGGTCGGCGGCGTGCTGTTTCTGCTGGCGGGGCTGCCGGGCGGGCTGATCTCGGGCGCCATGTTGGCGGTCGGCGTCGCCGCCATGATGGGACGCCCGCTCGCCATGCCGCCGATCCTCACGCAGACCATGCTGGTGCTGCTCGGAATTTCGCTGGGCTCGCTGATGTCGCGGCAGTTGCTGCAACATGTCAGCGCCTACCCCCTGACCATCGGGCTCTTGGCGCTCGCGACGTTCTGCACGACGCTCGGCAGCAGCTTTTACCTGCAACGCATCCACGGCTGGGACCGAACCTCGGCGTTCCTGGCGGCAAGCCCCGGCGCGCTGTCGCAAATCACCATCCTCGCCATTGAGAAGGGCGCGGACGTCTCGGCAATCGCGGTGGTGCAGACGATCCGCGTGATCCTTCTCACGGCAGCACTTCCCCTGGCTCTGGCGCTGACCGGGATGACGTCCTCGTCCTCGCCCGCTGTGGCGATGGCGGTCGCCTCGCCCATTGGGCTCGTCGGCCTGATCGGGGCGTCGGTATCGACGGCGCTGTTGCTGCGGATGGCGAAATTCCCGGCGAGCTGGATGTTCGGCGCCATGATCGGGTCGAGCGTGCTGCACGGCGCCGGGCTGATCGAAGGCGGCCTGCCGCCCGTCCTGCGCGGCATTGCGCTAATCGGGATCGGCACGCTGATCGGCTCGCGCTTCGCGCGCATGAAGGCCAATACCCTGCTCGGCCACATCAATGCGGCATTGGGGGCTTTCGCCATTGCGATTGCGATATCGGCGATGTTCGTCGCGGTGATCGCGCTGACCACGAATGTGCGCCTCGCCGACATTCTGGTCGCCTACGCGCCGGGGGCGATGGATGCGATGCTGGCGCTCGCGCTGACGCTGCACATCGACCCGATCTTCGTCGGCGCCCATCATTTGTCGCGCTTCGTGTTTGTCACGATCGCAACGCCCGGCATCGTCCATCTGTTCGGCCGCCCGCAGGAGGATGTCGACGATTGAAATCAAAGACCTCATCCTGAGAGAGCGCGCTCTCGCGCGTCTCGAAGGGATGGCTTGCAGGCTTCATGGTTCGAGACGGCGCTCCCGCGCCTCCTCACCATGAGGGAGAGCGTCGCAGCTTGACGATCCCCCACGCCGCGATCGCGGCCATCAACAGCGAAATCAGCACGTTGTAGCCGGCGAGCGAAAGCCCGAGAAAACGCCACTGCACCTCGTCGCAGCGGATCACTTTGACCGTGTCGAGGCGCTGCAACAGCGTGCCGGCGCTGCCGAGATTGCCGACCGGGCCGGTGCAATCGGTCGGCCCCTGCCAGAAGCCCCACTCGACGCCGGCATGATAGATGCCGAGCCCGGCATTACCGAGCGCAGCCAGCGCGAGAACGGCCAATCCCGCGAGCACCAGGCTGCGCGGGACATCCCGGCCCGCGGCAAGCGCAGTCACCGCCCCGAGCGGAATCGCCAGATAATAGGCATAGCGCTGCTCGAGGCAGAGCGGACAGGGCCGAATATCCAACACGAGCTGGAAGAACCAGGCGCCCGCGAGCGTCGCCGCCGCAATCGCTGCGATCGAAAGCGCAGCGATCAGCGCCGCCCTGGCGCTGCCGCGGCCGATCGCGGGATTTGCGGTCGTATTTAACGTCACGGTGCGTCTCCTGTCCGAAGCCTCCTATCCCGCGCCGGTGGCGCTGTCGAGGCATCGCGGCTCACGTCGGGGTGTTTTTGCGAGCGCGACAAGCGGTAAAGCGCGATTTTTGTCCGCCTGTTGCCGCGCGGGTTGACCGCCAGTCGCCGCCCGCTATATTCCGCCGGCTTCGCGACGGCTGCCGGCAGGCAGACGTCCGAGCGCCCCTGTGGCGGAACTGGTAGACGCGCTCGACTCAAAATCGAGTTCCGCAAGGAGTGCTGGTTCGATTCCGGCCAGGGGCACCATCCTACCGTCCGCCCTCATTCGCCAACGTTCACCTTCCTCAATAATGACAGGCATAATTCGCATTTTTGGCTTCGCGGCCGTTCGCCCAAATCTCATGGTATCCGGCGAATTTCATGGTATCTTCCATGGTAGATCGTTGGGGTCATGGTATCGCGACTTTTGGGTGGAATCGAACCGATGCCGGTCAAGAACGACACCTACTTTCGGCACTTAAAAGCTGGCGAAAAAGACTACAAGCGATCCGACAGTGGCGGTCTCTTCATGCTCGTCACCAGGACCGGATCAAAGCTCTGGCGCTACGCCTACAACTTTGACTCCAAGCAGAAGCTGCTCGCGTTAGGCCAGTATCCTGTCACTTCTCTCGCGGACGCGCGCATCAAGCGCGACGATGCCAAGAAGTTGCTTGCCGAAGGCGTCGATCCCTCCGTCAACCGCAAGGAAGAGCGGCGCAATGCGCGAATGGCGCGAGCCAACACTTTTGAAGCCGTGGCCAAAGAACTCATGGACAAGTTCGAGGCAGAGGGCGATGCGCCGACAACGCTGAAGAAGAAACAGTGGCTGCTTGATTTCGCCAACAAGGGATTCGGCAAGCGGCCGATCGCGGAGATCAAGGCGCCTGAAATCCTTGACGCGTTGCGGAAGATCGAGAAGCGCGGGCGGCACGAAACAGCCACTCGCGCGCGTGGTACTGTTGGTGCCGTATTCCGTTTCGCCATTGCAACGGGACGCGCTGAACGGGATCCGACTGCAGATCTGCGCGGCGCCCTGATTACGCCCACGGTTACTCACCGGGCGACGATCGTCGAACCCAAAGCTGTCGGTGCGTTGCTGCGCGCGATTGATGGCTTTGAGGGGCACGCCGTTACGAGATACGCCCTAAAGCTGGCACCACTCGTTTTTGTGCGACCCGGCGAGCTTCGCCAGGCCGAATGGGCCGAATTCGACCTGGCCGGCGCCGAATGGCGTATACCCGCCAAAAAGATGAAGATGAGACGACCCCACCGGGTGCCGCTGGCGCATCAAGCGCTCGCTATTCTTCGCGACCTCCAGCAAATAACGGGTGGATCAAGATATCTCTTCCCATCGGTGCGGTCCTGGCATCGACCGATCAGCGACAACACGCTGAACGCGGCCTTGCGCCGTCTCGGATACGACAAGACCGAATTGACCATTCACGGCCTGCGATCCACCGCGTCAACGCTCCTGAACGAAAGCGGCAAATGGAATGCGGATGCGATCGAACGTCAACTTGCCCACCAGGAGGCGAATGAAATCCGTGGCGCCTACACCCATGCCGCCGAGTTCTGGCAGGAGCGCGTGCGGATGATGCGCTGGTGGGCGGATGAGCTCGATCGGATGAAAGAGCTGGGCCGTGTCATAAAAATGAGCGCCTGAAAAAACGCTGAAAGCGGAATTACTCGCACTTGAGTCGCGCACCGTCACGCCGACTTGTTCGACTCAAGGAGCGACAGAAGTGAGCGCACCACCACCAATCGGCGGCGTCCGACGGTTGTCGTCGCAAGATGTCCATCTCCTATCAACTCGTAGAGCTTCGTGCGCCCGAGGCCTGTCATCTCACATGCTTCATTAATCGTGCAGGTGAGCTTCTGGGCGAATGGAACCGTCTGCGACCTCACGGCTTCCCGAGCGGATGAAGTAATCTGCAACTCTTCTACTTCGTCATTCTCTCGTCGCTTGCGCCTCATGGATTCTCCTGCTCGCAAAGAAACTCGACAGGGGCCAAACTTGTCTTTGCGATGAGCCGCGTCAATGCGGACGTCCGAGGGCCACAGCGCACGACAGCGCGCGTCGACGATTATTCGGCTAGTTTCGGACATCAGCGGCGCCAAATAATTTTTCGATGTGCTGTAAGAGGGCGCGACCACGAAAACGATTGGGCTCCCCACTCACGCCGTTGCCAGCATATGATGGCTCTGCCGGCCGAGCGCTGCAAAATTGTTTATGGGGACCGTTCAGCCATCCCCTCGGAGCCGCCGTCGCTCGCTCGCCTGAGCGCAGCGTTGGCGAGCGACGGCGGCGGAGAGGGATGGCCCATCCCCTTGGTGGGCTTGAGCATCGTGAGGCAACTTCGCAATTCAAACCTGGCCTGTGCGTTGTGTGACGGCGGCGCTACAGGCTCAGGCCCCTGTTCCTTCCAAATGTCCACTCTATGCCACCGTCGTCGCGCATAAGGCCGCCGATTTGCCGGCCGATCTGCTTCTCGAGGAGCGGCAGCCAGGGCACAAGCTGAAAGCCGAGTCCGTTGTCGATCATGGCGAAGCGGCCGCTGACGAGGCTCGCGACGCCGGCGAGGCGGCCACTGACATAATCGCCGGCATTCGCTGGCATGTAGATTAGCCCGCGTTCTCTCGCCATCTGATGACCGACACGCTCAACCTCGCGCCGCTCAAGTTTCGCCACGAAGTCGACGGGGACACGGATTTTACCATCTTTGGCGGTTGCAAGACCCATCTCCACAAGTCGCTGCGCCCTCCGATTCATAGCTTTGCCGACCTCCCGGCCAAAGCCACTGTCTCGGAGGTCCGAACGGTCGTCCACGACCATCTGTCGATCGAGCCAAGTCGCACCATCGCTGGCAATCTGCCGGTCGAGGCCGATGGCCGAGAGCGTCCGTATTCTCAGCCCGTCACCGCCCTGGCTGAGGTCGTAGGCCTGCCCACGCTCGACGATGTCCTTCGGGACCTTCCAATGATCGGCATCGATCCGCTCGACAAGACCCGCCCGGCGCAGTGCCTCCAGTCGGCGGATGTGGGAGCGCACGAAAGCTTCGGGGTCCTTGCCCTGCCGCTCAAAGCTGTCGCGGACGCGCTCCAAGTGCCGGCTCGGCCGGTAGATGCCGGTGCGCTCCTCGACATTGTTGGCGATGTTGCGGTCGGCAGGTCTTGGACCGGAGACGACTGGGGCCGCTTCGACGATCATGTCCCGCCCGACCTCCTCGATCCTGCTCGGATCCTTGAACTCCATGTGATGGACGCGGCCATCGACGCCGTCGACGATCAGGTGGACCCGCTCGCCCATCTCATCTCCGGCCAGACCCTTGGCCAGCACCCGTCCGACGATCTTCTCGCCCAGGCCTTCGCCGTGAAGGGCGAATTGGCTGACACCACGCTCCTCGGCGAGACCATTCCTGGTGAGCGCCCGATGGATCGAGTTGATTGCTTCGTTGCGGTGCTCCAGATCCTTCAGGACTTGCTCCGCGCGGTCGGAGAGAGACCATCGTCCCGGCTCAAGCTCGGTGGCCACGCCGTAGCGCTCCAGGTGCCGTACCCGACCGATCATGAGGTTGCGGTTCTCCCGGACGAGGAAAGTCACGCCCTCCCCAGGTCGCAGGTCGATCACGCCCTGCTCCTGCTGCTCGCTCAAGAGCATCTTGTCGAGCCGGGTCACCCGCTCGGCCTCGACCTCGTTCTGCAGCTTTGTCTGAAGCTCGATCTCACTCTGGTGACCCAATTCCCGGGTCACCAGTTCGCTCGCCCGATGGCGGACGCCATGGGCGATGTAGTCGCCGGCAATGTTGAGAATGCGGCCGTTATCGAGCACGCCGCGAACCATAATGTGGGTGTGGGGATGGCCGGTGTTGTGATGGTCGACCGCGATCCAGTCGAGGCGCGTTTCCAGATCCAATTCCATCTGACGCATGAGGTCACGGGTGAAGCCGCGAAGGTCAGCCATTTCGGTGACATCCTCGGGCGCGACGATGAACCGAAACTGATGACGATCTTCCCGCCCCCGCTCCACAAACGCCTTGCCGTCGGCCTCGTTCTCGAACGCCGAATAGGCCTTGCCCCGATCGCCGTCACGCGTAACACCATCCCGTTCAAGGTAACGCAGATGGGCATCGACGGCCCTGCTCATTGTCGCGCGCACCTTCGGCCCCCGTGCGCCACGCCGCTGCGGATTGAGCCGGACCACCCTCGCCTTGACCACCACCCGCCGCGCCCGGAAGCGGCCCGCGGAATCTCTTTGCCAGCCTCCCTCTTTACTCGACCGAGGAAAGGAGGCCACGACCTTCGCACCTCGGCCACGCGCGTTGAACCGGCCTGCGCTCCCTACTTTCCGGGCGTCACCCGATCGAGCTGGCGCACCTATGCGGCGGGGATCGCCGCCCGCCTTGCGAACCGCGATCTGGACCTGCTTGAGGAACGGCTGGGTGCGCGGATTGGCGCGTGCTCTGTTGCTACGGGACTGCCCAGGCCTAACCCGAAAATTTTCGCTCTCATCCCTCGCCATGGAGAGACGATTGACATCGAAATTAGCCCGCACAAGAGCTGCCGAGCATCGATCGCATCAAATGGCGCAAACGCGTAGCAGGGCGAACAAACGACGGGCACTCTTATCCACGCACATTGCGGAGCCATCGCTTGAAAAATTGAAATCAAAAAGAAATCTTCTGAAAGCGGCGGCGCGACACCCTGCGCGGTGCCGTCCAGATGGCGTCACAAGGTGCAAAAACCAATGTGCAGACAACCCTTTGCGACCAGAGGGAGCCAGCGAACGCCAGTTCGCTTTATCTTGCGATCCTCCGCCGGTAATCAGTCACCGTAATATTTCAACAGATTCCTGGAGCCGAGGGCGACGCAAAATGCTCGCCCGACAGCGCCCAATTTTGATGCAGAAAGTCCCGAACCGACCGCCTTTGCGCGGCAAGCTTCGCATGTTGCATGGGGGAAACACTCTTTGGAAAAAGTGTGCTTTCCGCATCCGTTCTTGATGTCCGGTTGTTGTCTGGAGGGTCTGGCCTTAATGTTTGATGGCAGGCGGAGTTGATCGACCATTGGGGGTGAGGTCATGAACAGGCCATTGATCTTTGGAATTGCCTTCCTATCCGCGATCGTGGCCTTGGAGCCGGTTCTGGCGGCTGAAGTTGAAATGCCAACGAAGGCCCCGGCGCGGCCGAAAACGGAAGCTCCGGCGCGGCCATCGCAAACGGCGAGCACGAATTGGACCGGCGGCCAAATCGGCGGTTCCAATGGCGTCAGCTCAGTGAACAATAACTTTGTCGAGCCGGGCGCCTACGTTTGCCCTGCCAATTTCCCATTTGAGGTGAGCTGCTTTGAATCGCCGTTCTCATTCAAAGATCATCCGCTAAGCTACACCGTCGGTCCCTTCCTCGGATACCGCTGGCAATTGGGGATGACGGTGGTCGGCGTCGAGGCTGATTGGTCGTGGAAGCGCGGCGAATCCTCGTCCATGTTGGCAGTACCTTTCGTCTGTTTCGACGGGAGCTGCCAAAACTTCCGATCCGACTCGATGTTCGGCTCCGTCAAGCAGGGCTGGGACAGCTCGCTTCGCCTCCGCTACGGCGTGCTCGTGACCCCTTCGACGTTGGTCTATGGCACCGCGGGCCTGGCGGTCGGGCAGATCAGCGGCTCGTTTTCTTACCATGGCACGGTTTTTTTCCCGGTCATTAACGAATCCGAATTTCCCACCGCTGTTGCCGGCAGCACGGCATCGGCGGCTGCAAATTGGTCCGACGACAGGGTCGGCGGAACGGCTGGCGTAGGCGTGGAGACGGAGGTTTGGGCGGGGTGGAAAGCAAGGATCGAATACCGCTACACGGACTATGGTAACTATACCAAGAGCTTCCCATTGAACACCGTTTGCGCCCCTGCAACCGGCTGCAGCGCGCCTTCCAGTGGCGTAACCATCAACCTGCGCGAGTCCTTCCACACGATCCGGGTCGGGTTAGGCTACGACTTCTGACCGCCGATGGCGCATTGGCCGGACACAAGTGACCTCTAGTGTGGCGATTCCGAAGTTCGCAGACGTGGACGCCGCACAATGATGCGAACTTCGGAACCGGACACTAGGCATCGTTCCGTCTCATCGCTTGGCGCCCTCTCCAACGATCGAGAAGGGGCCCCAGAGCGCCGGGTAGGCGTTTTTCAGCGACGAC
>DATGGY010000085.1:0-63125 GCA_035308285.1 Bradyrhizobium sp.
GCCGCAGACGCGCGCCATCTCTTCGACGATCAGGCTCGCATCCAGGAAGCTGCCGCCGCGGCCGCCGTATTGTGTGGGGATGGTGAAGCCCATCAGACCCGCCGATGCCAGCTCTCGGACGTTTTCCCAGGGGTAGGCTTCGCTTCTATCCGTCTCCGCCGCGCGTGCCTTGATCGAACCCTCGGCGATTTCGCGCGCCACCCCTTGAAGCTTTTTTTGCTCGGGGGTCAGGTCAAATTGCATCTTCCGTCCTCCATCATCCTCCCCACCTTGATCTAATTGAATGAATCCGCAAGCGGTTCAACGTTCGCGCGAGACAGCAGCCCCGTCCAGACGGGGGTCCTGGCGGCATTGCGGAGGGCCCGGACGACGGGCCCCAGACCCGCAACCGCCAGCGCGTTCACTGCGCCATATGCGCGGTCAGCGGATGATTGGCGGCTTGATTGAAGAACGCCGCTTCCTCGGCGGTGGCTTCAAGAAGCTGCTCGTCCTGGTCGTAGATGTCGTTGCGGAACTGGATGGTCTGGTCCCTGGTCATCCATGCCGTGAGATAGACCCAGGCGACTGGAACCTTCTTGGGCAGGGCGATCTCCTGGTGCTGGCCCGTCGCAATCGCCGCATCGATCGCGGCGCGATTCCATTTCGCCATCTCTTCCTGCAACAGCCAGGTCGCGAGGTCGCGCACATTGTCGACCCGCGAGCAGCCGTGGGAGTCGAACCGGTAGTCGTCGCTGAACAGATTGCGCTGGTTGGTGTCGTGCATGTAGACCGAATAGGGATTGGGCATGTCGATCTTGACCGCGCCCAGCGCGTTCCACGCGCCATTCTGCTGGCGCACGGTGAAATTCGGTGTGCGGGTGCCCGACCAGTCCACCGATCCCGGATCGATCGGATTGTCGCGCGCATCGAGCACCTCCATGTGCATGCGCGAGAGATAGGACGCGTCCTTGCGCATGTGCGCCGATATTTCGGTCTTTGCGATCGATGACGGGACGGTCCAGGTCGGATTGAGGATGACGCCGGTGATCTCGGCGGTCAGCGTCGGCGATGGCTTTTCGGTCTTGCCGACGATCACACGATAGCGCCGCACCACCACGTCGTTCTCGACCGCCTCGACGAAAGTGGCCGGGAGGTTCACGACCACGTAACGCGGCCCGAACTGGAAATTCATTTCCTGGATGCGTTCGAGGGAAGCCTCCAACTGCCGGATGCGCTTGTGAACCGACACGTTGAGAGCGGCGAGCGTCCGCGGCGTCATTGTCCCCGTGGCGGCAAGGCCGTGGCGCACCTGAAAGCGTTTGATGGCTTCAGCGACCGCCTCGTCGAACGGCCCAGTGGCCTTGTCGGGCGCAAGGTCGTCACTGAGGATCAGGCGCTGGCGCAGGAGTTCGTCGTTTGGACCGGCGACGCCGATCGCGAATTTGGCGTCGGAGGGGATCATCGGCCAGCCGCCGCGCACCGCGATGTCTGAATAACTCAGCGCCGCCTCCTTGATGCGCTGGGCGGTGCCTTCATCGAAGGTCGGATCGCGCGACAGCGCCAAGGCTGCCGCGGAACGCGATTCCGGGGTGGATGCCACGGCCGCAGGCTTGGCGACGTGCGCCGGATTTGCGGGCGCGGCGGTGACCGGTTTGGCCGGGGGCGGGACCGTGCCGGCGCCCGCCACACCTGCGCTTTGGGCCAACGCCGGCGCGGTCGCGAGCATCACGCCAGCGGCAAGGATGGTCATTCTTCGCATGGGTCACGTCCCCGGGATGCGCCGATGGCGCGGGCTCTGGATCAACAATATTGGCAGTTTTGTCGGCGAGATTTTGGAAATCGAGTGAACGGGTTGGGTGCGGTCCGAAAATTGGGCTTTGAAAATATGGCCCATGAGGGTTGCCTTCTGATTAAGTTGGGATTGCGGCTGTTGCACCGCCGCAATACCCCCGGTTTCTGGCTGGCAGCTTTGAATATGTCGCAGGTCCGACGGATGTGGTTCGCAAGGACCGGCCCCTGATACGAATAAAACTGCCGCCGGGCTCGGGCGCCGAGCCGGAATGCGATATATGCCCCGCGTTGAACCGTTTCGATTCCGGTGGCTGCGATGCCTGAGATGATTTCCTCCGATGTTCTGATCGTGGGCGCGGGGCCGGTCGGGCTAACGCTGGCGATCGATCTGGCGTGGCGCGGGATCGACGTCACGGTCGTCGAGCGGCGTGAACCGGGCGAGCCTCCTGAGCCGAAATGCAATCACGTCGCCGCCCGCACCATGGAAATCTTCCGGCGGCTTGGCGTGGCCAACAAGGTCCGCAATGCCGGTTTGCCGGCGGACTATCCGCACGACATCAGCTACCGCACGGCGTTTACGGGGCAGGAACTGACGCGGATCGTCATTCCCTGCCGCCGCGATCGCTTCACCATGAAGGATGGTCCGGATTGCAACTGGCCGACGCCGGAGCCGCCGCACCGCATCAACCAGATTTTCCTCGAACCCATTCTGTTCGAGCATGCCGCTAGTCAGCCACGCATCCGCATCATCAACCGGACGATGGTCGAGGAGGTCAGGATCGAGGATGGGCCCGCTGAGGTGACGTTGCGCGATTTGGAAACCGGCGCGGCAAGCGGCTTGAGTTGCCATTATCTGATCGGCTGCGACGGCGCGCGGTCCGTGGTCCGCAAGGCGATCGGCGCCGAGCTTGCGGGCGATGCCATCGTGCAGCGCGTGCAGTCGACCTATATCCGCGCCCCCGATCTTATCCACCGTCAGCGTCACGAACGCGCCTGGGGCACCGGCGTCATCAACCCGCGCCGCGCCGGGATGGTCTATGCGATCGACGGCCGCGAGCGGTGGCTGGTGCACAATTACATGAAGCAAGGCGAGGGCAATTTCGATTCGGTGGATCGCGACGCCTGCATCCGGACTATCCTCGGCGTGGGCGAGGATTTCAAATACGACATCATATCCAAAGAGGATTGGTATGGACGCCGGCTGATCGCCAGCAAGTTTCGCGACCGCTGCGCTTTCATCGCCGGCGATGCCGCGCATATCTGGGTGCCTTACGCCGGCTACGGCATGAATGCCGGGATCGCCGACGCGATGAACCTGTCCTGGATGCTTGCCGCGCATCTCAACGGTTGGGCGCCGGCTTCCATCCTGGATGCCTATGAGGCGGAACGCTGGCCGATCACCAGTCAGGTTTCGCGGTTTGCGATGTCGCACGCCGAAACCGAGATTCGACGCCGCGGCGCGGTGCCAGACGAAATCGAGGAGGCGGGAGCCGCAGGCGAACGGGCGCGGCGGGAGACGGGGCGGCTGACTTACGAGATCAACGTCCAGCAATATGCCTGCGCCGGTCTCAACTTCGGCACCTACTACGACCGTTCGCCGATCATCGCCTATGATGGCGTCGACTGGCCGGCCTATACGATGAGCAGCTATACGCAATCGACCGTGCCGGGTTGCCGCACGCCGCATCTGTGGTGCGCGGATGGCGTCTCGCTCTACGACGCCATGGGGCCGGAGTTCACGCTGTTGCGGTTTGATCCGGACGCGGAGGCGGCCGGGCTTGAGCGGGCGGCGCGCGACAGGGGAGTGCCGTTGAAGATCCTCGACGTCGCGCGGCCCGCGGGCGGCCCTTATCAGGTCGCGCTGGTGCTGTCGCGCCCGGACCAGCACGTGGCCTGGCGCGGCGATCGCCTGCCGGCCGATCCGCTTGCGTTGATCGATCGCGTCCGCGGCGCCTCGAATCAGCCAGGGAGCGCCGGTTCTGATGCAATCAGAACCGATTGAGCTTCCTAGTCTTCGTTCGCAGCGATCGATTCCATCAAGGACACCAGCTGACGCTGTACGGTCTGGTCCTTGATCTTGCTGTAGGCGCGCAGCAGCCTCAGGCTGAATGCGCTGTCGAGAAACAGGAGGCTCTCAACCTCGCGGGCCTTGCCGTCGCCATCGTAAAAGAAGGTGACGGGCACATCGAGCGCGGTCGCGATTTGCTGAAGACGGGCGGCTCCCACTCGGTTGACGCCCTTCTCGTATTTCTGAACCTGCTGGAAACTGACGCCGAGCTGCTCGCCGAGCTCCGCCTGCGAAATCTTCTGCTCAACACGCCGCAATCGGATTCGTTTGCCAAGCTCAATGTCCGGCTTTCCGGCACTGCGCTGCTTCATTTTCTTCGCTATTGATTTGTTCATACTGCTCTTACCGTCCTTCGCTCATGAAACGTCTGAATATGTGGACCGGGAACGTATCCCTTATACACTGCTTCAATCTCGCTTCCAGTGGATGAATATGTCTTTAAACCTCGGAAATCTACGGGTTTTTATGCTTTTCGCAAGCGGATTGATGACCGCCGGCGCCTGGTCGCATCGCAGAAGAATGACGTCCGTAATTCGATCCCAAACGGTACAATCGTCCGGCAACCTCACCGCGAGCCACCGACATCAACACCAACGCGTTCGTGCCAACAGCGTCCTCTGCTGTCCGAGCCCTGCAAAGACGACTCGCTCCCTGCTTTGGCAGGTTATTGATCATACTACAACCGTTGCGGGTCCGGGGGGCACGACTTTTTGACGCGTATGCTTACCACCGCTGGCGGCCCCCAAGGGTGGCGCGCGGGGGGTCTGGCTCGGCCAAAAGGTCGGCCCGCGTCCTCCCGGCGCCGGCCGCCCCAAATGGCCCTTCGCGCGAGGGCTTCCGGCCGTTCCAGCGCCTGTCACAGCGTCTTGGCGCCTTCCAACGAATTTATTCGACGTCCTCGTAGAGAATGGCATTCGAACCGGGTCACGTGTCGTGCTACGCTCCATCGTCACTTTTGCCGCGCCGGCGGCTTGGGCCGGCGTCGAGGATGGCGTGCGTCGCCATAGCGGGCGAAAGCCCGGCCGGCGAGCGTTTGAGAGCACGATGTCACAAATCTGTGTAACGACGAAACCTATCGTGTCAGCCTAATGCTTTCGGACTTTTTCGCCAACGCGGGGGTTTATGAACGGGATCGGCTCGTTCACCTCGATCTCGGCTGGCAGGTTCGGCAACGGAAGACACGCTGGTGGCTAATTCAGAAGAGAAACTGCACGCGGTTCTGGCAAGCCTCGAGGAGTGCCAGAGAACCCTTGCCCTCAACGGCGAGCGGGACGCCGCGCAATTGGTGTCGGTTGCCATTCTCGCGCTTCGCATCAAACTCCACCGCATCGAAGACTCGGAACTAAGGGCGTTGTGCGATGCGATGGTGCGCGAGGTGGAGGCGGCTGAAAGGCAGCGCGCGGCCAGACCGCCCGAAGGCCCGCGCGCGCGTCCGCCGGTCGCGTTGAGGCTGGTCAAATAGCGCTCCCCTCATTGCGCATTCTTGTGCATCCGCTAAATGAGACGCGACAACCCGGCGTGTCCCGATGGCCCCTAAAGTCCGGCTTGGCGCCGCAACACAGCAAACGACGATCAGATGATTCACGACGTCTCGATTCCGGCCGCGTTCATTGCCGGCCTTGTCAGCTTCCTGTCGCCCTGCGTGCTGCCATTGGTACCGCCCTATCTGGTCTATCTGACCGGTGCGACCATCGAGCATGTCGCCAATGACGAGGCGCTGTCCTCCTCCCGGCGCGCGGTGACGATCTCGGCTGCGATGTTCGTGCTCGGCTTTTCCACGGTTTTCGTGGCGCTCGGCGCCAGCGCATCCCTGATCGGAGGCTTGATCCGCGCCTGGTCGGCCGAGCTTTCGATTCTGGCCGGCATCGCCATCATCGCCATGGGCCTGCATTTCCTCGGGCTGACGCGGATCGGATTATTGATGCGGGAGGGCCGGTTGCCGATCCCCAAGCCCGTCGGCCTGTGGGGGGCCTACGCGATGGGGCTGGCCTTTGCGTTCGGCTGGACGCCCTGTATCGGCCCGATCCTCGCGGCGATTCTCTCGGTCGCGGCCGCCGAGGCGACGGTGGAAAAGGGCGCCGGTCTGCTCGCGGTCTATTCCGCCGGGCTTGGGATTCCGTTCCTGATCGCGGCGTTGATGGTGGAGCAGTTCTCTTCGCTGTTTGCGCGGATGAAGCGGCATCTGGCCCGCGTCGAGCACGCGATGGGCGTGCTGCTCGTGATCACCGGGATCGGTTTTCTTACCGGCAGCGTTTCGACCGTCAGCATCTGGCTGCTGGACACGTTCCCGAGCCTGCAGAACTTCGGCTAGCCCGGCTGCCTCGGGTCCGGATGACGCGCTAACCCTTGTCTTCGAGCGAGCATATCAGGGTATAGACGACGCCGCCCGGCAGGAAATCGACGGTGGCTTCCCCGCCGAGTTGATCGCGCGCGCTGCGTTCAATCAGGCGCGAGCCAAAACCGCGGTTCACGGGCGCGGTGACGGGCGGACCGCCGGCCTCGGTCCATATCAACCTCAGCTTGGGGTGCTCGTGTTCCTCGATGATCTCCCAATCGAGCCTCACGGTTCCGGCGTTGTTTGACAGCGCGCCATATTTGGCCGCGTTGGTCGCCATCTCGTGCACGATCATCGAAAGCACCACCGCAAGGCGAGGCGACAGCGGGACTAATGGCCCCGACATGCGCACCCGCTCCGGGTTGCTCAACACATAAGGCTGCAACACGCGGGAAATGACGTCCTGCAGTCCGGAACCGCGCCACTTATCCTCGCTCAGGAGATTATGCGCCTCCGCCAGCGCGCCGAGCCGGCCTTCGAACTTCTCGCGCTCCAACTTGGTGGCGCTTTGGAAGGTCTGCGACGTGATCGCCTGCAGGATCGCCAGCGTGTTCTTGACGCGGTGGTTGAGTTCCTGGATCAGGAGATCGTGGAGCAACTCGCCACGGGCGATGGTGGTGGCCATCCGCACCGCAAAGGCAAGACCGGTCAGCAGCAGCAGGGCTCCAAGTACGCTGGTGATCGCAAGATTGCGCCACAGCGGGCCAACCAGCGAATTTTGTGAAAGGCCGCCGGCCACGGTCCATCCGGTGAGCGGCGATCGCGTAAATGTCGTGATCAGCGGCACGCCCTCCAGCGACACGGTCTGCAGCGTCGCCTCGGGTTGGTGGAACAAGGCAGCGTACAGCAGCGGCGAGACGCGCTTGCCGACCGTCTCTTTCGGGTTTGGCACACGGGCGAAATTGACGCCGGCGCCATCGACAATCGAAATCGTCCAGTCTTCGCTGGGGCGCTGCTTGTCGAGGATCGACTGAAAGAGCTCCATCGGAGGACTGAATGAAATGTCGTAGATCGCCTCGCCGTCCCGCAGCACCGGCACCTCGACCGTTACGATCGGCCGTTGCTTCACCGCGCCGATGAAGAGATTGGAGTATTGCGGCGTCCTGGTCGCAAAGACCCTCTCAAGGGTTTCGCGGTTGCCCCGAACGGGAAGGCCGGAGACATCCGGCGTCAACGAGGAGAACAACGGGCGGCCTTCGCGGTCCGTCACGAGCAGCACGCCGTCCTTGCCGTATTGGCCGAGGAAGCCAAAGGCCACCCGGCGAAAGCCGATGAAGTCGCCGTCGCGCAGCGTGTTAGTGAGTGCCAGCACCTCAAGCGCGCCGGTGATACGCTGGACCTCCGCATCGAGCACAAAGCGGATGCTGCGGACGGTTTCGAGGAGGCGCTGGGATGCATCCGCGCGGTCGCGTCTGTAATCTTCGAAAACGATGTAGGCCGCAAATACGATTAGTGGCAGCGCGGTTCCCGCTACCAGAAGCGCAAGACGTGCTGGCAGTGAAGGCTTCGGCACTCAAACTCCGGCACAAGACCCGCTGGCGCGGCAGCTCCAGCCTGGAAAGCATAGGAGAACTGCCTGATGTGCGCCAAGGTTTTTGGGCCGGTAACGCCGGTTCTGCCGGCTCCGCCGGGCGCGTCGTACGACCGGCTGGACAAAATTCTCTAGAGATTGCTGTCGGTAATCCCGGCGTAGATCATGGTGCGCAACTCGCGCCGGATCGGATAGGCGGTCGACGGCAGCACCTGGGTCAGGAAAATGGCGATCAGCTCTTCCGCCGGATCGATCCAGAACGACGTCGTTGCCGTCCCGCCCCACGCATATTCGCCGCGGCTGCCGGGAATGAGCGTCAGCGCCGGATCGAGCGTCACCGAAAAGCCGAGCCCGAAGCCGATGCCGTGATAGGTCGCCTCGGAGAACAGCGAGCGCGACATTTCCGGTAGCGTCCGGCCGCCCGGCAGGTGGTTGGAGGTCATCAGGGCCAGCGTCTTTGGGCCGATCAGCCTGACGCCGTCGAGTTCGCCGCCGTTGAGCAGCGCCCGGCAGAAGGTGAGGTAATCGGCCGCCGTCGAGCACAGCCCGCCGCCGCCGGAAATGAACGCCGGCGGTGACAGGAAGGAGCTGGTGGCCGGGTCATCCTGCAAGGTCAGGGCGACCTTGCGCTCGGTGGCGTGAAACGTCATCGCGCCTTGCGGGCTTGCCGAGTAACAGGCCGCCAAACGATGCGCCTTGCCGGCAGGGACGAAGAAGTCGGTATCCTTCATCCCAAGCGGGTCGAAGATGCGTTCTTTAAGGAATTGCTCGAACGGCTTGCCGCTGATTTGGCCGATGAGATAGCCGATCACATCGGTGGAGACCGAATAGTTCCAGGCCTCGCCCGGCGAAAATTCCAGCGGGATTTTGGCGAGGTCAACGATCATCGATTGCAGCGTTCCCGCCTTCTCGACCTCGCCGATTTTCATTTCCCGATAGGCCGCATCCACGTTGGAGCGCTGCTGAAACCCGTAAGTCAGGCCCGAGGTATGCCGCAACAGATCGACAATCAGCATCGGCCGCGACGGCGGCCGGGTCAGAAACGCCGGCGCGACACCCGCCTGGAACACGCCGAGATTCTTCCATTCCGGGATGTATCGATGGACGGGCTCGTCGAGGGCGACGCGGCCTTCCTCGACCAGCATCATGAAGGCGACGCTGGTGATCGGCTTGGTCATCGAATAGATGCGAAAGATGGTGTCATCCTTCATCGCTTTTCCGCGCTCGAGGTCGGAAAGGCCCTGGACTGCGCTGTGGACGATCTTGCCGCGCCGAAACACCACGAGCTGGGTCCCCGGAAAGCGGCCGGCACCGACGTAGCGCTGCTTGAGATGATTGTCGATGCGATCGAAGGCGGCCTTGGACATGCCGGCGGATTCGGGCGGGGCGGACGAGGGAGCTAACATCGAAAAATTATCTCCGAAAGGAACAGACGCTAAGGCCTTGATAGCCGAAAACAGCCGCCTGATCCAACCCGCGGGCCGCTTACCTTGGCCGGGTCGCTGGTGTAGGCTTGCGCCCCAAATGGCGTAACCCCGCAGGACAAAAACCATGCCCCAATTCAACGACACCGAACTCACCGCCGCCGTCATCCGCAGCTTCGACGAGACGCCGGACCCGCGTGTCAAATATCTCATGGAAGAGCTGGTGAAGTCGCTGCACGATTACGTCCGCAAGACCGACCTCACTTTCGGCGAATGGGAATATGCGATCGATTTTCTGACCCGCGTCGGCCAGAAATGCACGCCGAGCCGGCAGGAGTTCATTCTGCTATCTGACGTGCTTGGGGTGTCGATGCTGGTGGACGCCGTCAACCACCGTGATCGCGGCGGGGCGACCGAGACCACTGTGCTCGGGCCGTTCTATGTCGGCGAGCACAAGGCGATGCCGCACGGCACCGACATCTCCTCCAACTTGCCGGGCGATCGGATGTTCGTGCAGAGCCGGGTCACCGATCTCGCAGGCAAGCCGCTGGCAAATGTTCCGGTCGACGTCTGGCACGCCGACGATGAGGGCTACTACGATTCGCAAAGGCCGGACTACGAAAGCCATGGGCCGTCATCGCGGGCGCGCTTCATCACCGACTCCGAGGGGCGGTTTTTCTTTCGCACCATCCTGCCGTGCAGCTATCCGATACCGACCGACGGTCCGGTCGGCGAAATGATCCTTCAGGTCCGCCGCCATCCGATGCGGCCGGCCCATGTGCACTTCCTGGTCAACGCGCCCGGCCATGAGCCGCTGGTCACCCACGTGTTCATGGAAGGCGACAAATATCTCGACACCGACGTGGTGTTCGGGGTGAAGGATGAACTGGTCTCTAGAATCGAAAAGCGCACCGATCCGAAAATGCCCGACGGCAAGCAGGCCGCAACGCCCTGGTATTTGATGACGTACAATTTCCGGGTGAAGCCGGGGCACGGGGTCGCGCCAAAGCCGATGATGGCAGTGACCGAAGACGCCTAGTCCTCCTTTCCGCCATCCGGTCCGGCTTTCGGCCGGCCAGATGACAGGCTCCCGCTCAACCGTCATCGTCCGCGAAGGCGGACGATCCAGTATTCCACCAGCGTTGCGATCGAACGGACAAGCCACGGCGTACTGGATACCACGCCGGAGCCTATCGCCGGGCGCGCATTCGCGCGACCGTTGGCGGGGACGAGGTGAAAGAGGCTTATCCGCCTCACTCGACCGTCATCGTCCGCGAAGGCGAACGATCCAGTATTCCAGGAGAGCCAATGGGTGCACGCAGCTTCTACGTCTATATCCTCGCTAGCCGGATTGGAGGCACGCTTTACATCGGAGTGACCATGACCTCGTTCGCAGAGTGGCTGAGCATCGCCTGAAACAAGTGAAGGGCTTCACCAAGAAATACGAGGTCGATAGGCTCGTCTATTTCGAGCAGTTCGATGAGCGAGAATGCGATCCGGCGCGAGAAGCGATTAAAAAGCTGGAATCGAGCATGGAAAATCCGGCTGATCGAGGAGCGCAATCCCAATTGGGATGATTTGTACCCGGGCATAGCAGGCGGATAAGTATTCCGGACACGCCCCTTTTCGTCATACCCCCGCCAACGGGTCGCGCGAATGCGCGCCCTTTCCGTCATACCGCGCGAAGGCGCGGTGTCCAGCACGCCGTGGTTTCTCCGTTCGATCGCTGGCGCTGGTGGAATGCTGGATCGTCCGCCTTCGCGGACGATGACGGTTGAGCATATCTGCTCATTTGTTGTGCACCGCACAACAAATGAGCGAATCGCAAATTTTGAGTGCGCCGCAGCTAACGGGCGGCCGCTACCCTCGCCCGTAAATCCTTATCATATCAAAACTTTCGCTGTTTCCGCGGCTTGGCACGAAGCTTGAATAGTGTGTGCTGACGCCAGCGACGCCGTCGAAACACTCATCGAATTGTGACCGCCAAACTGGGGCCTCCCCAGAACGCGCCCCCATGCAGGAAGCGCGACGGCAGACGCATGAGCTTATGCCACTTGAGAAAGGGAAATTCTAATGAGCTCTAAAGACCCGACCTGGATTTCGGACTGGAATCCGGAAAACGAGACGTTCTGGAACTCCAGGGGCAAGCTCATTGCCCGGCGTAATCTCATCTGGTCGATCGTTGCCGAGCACATCGGATTTTCCGTCTGGCTGATCTGGAGCATCGTCGCCACCAAATTGCCGGCGGCGGGCTTTCACTACACCACCGACGAATTGTTTCAGTTGGTGGCGATCCCCGGCCTGATCGGCTCGCTGATGCGGTTTCCCTACACCTTCGCGGTGACGATGTTCGGCGGCCGCAACTGGACCATCTTCAGCGCCGCCGTGCTCTTTATTCCGACCTTCGGGCTCGCCTATTTCGTAGGCCAGCCCGATACCCCGTTCTGGCTGATGCTGCTGGTGGCCTCCACCGCGGGGCTCGGCGGCGGCAACTTTGCCTCCAGCATGGCCAATATCTCCTTTTTCTATCCCGATCGCATGAAAGGCTGGGCGCTCGGTTTGAACGCCGCGGGCGGAAATATCGGCGTCAGCAGCGTTCAGTTGCTGACGCCGATCCTGATGGGTGTTGGCCTCATCAATCTCTACCAGGCAAGCCCGGTTGCGGGCGTCTATTTGCAGAATGCCGGGCTGATGTGGGTGGTGCCGCTGATCGTCGCGGTGTTTGGCGCCGTCTATTTCATGAACAACCTCACCTCGGCGAAGTCCTCGTTCAGAGATCAGCTTGCGATCGTCAAGCGCAAGCACACCTGGATCATGTCGTTCATCTACATCGGCACCTTCGGTTCCTTTATCGGCTACTCGGCGGCGTTCCCGCTGCTGATCAAGACGCAATTTCCAACCGTCACGGTTGCGATCGCGTTCCTTGGACCGCTGGTCGGCTCGCTGTCGCGCCCGTTCGGCGGCCTGCTTGCCGACAAGGTGGGTGGCGCAATCGTGACGTTCTGGAATTTCATCGCGATGGCCGGCGCCACCGTCGGCGTCCTTTACTTCGTCGGCGTCAAGGATTTTGCGGGCTTCCTTGCGATGTTCCTGATCCTCTTCGTTACCACCGGCATCGGCAACGGATCGACTTACAGAATGATCCCGTCGATCTTTCGCGAGGAAAATCTTCGCAACGCACGCGGCAAGGGCGAAGCCGGGCGGGCGCTCGCGCTGAAGGCCGCGAGCATCGAGAGTGGCGCCGCACTTGGATTCATCGGTGCGATCGGTGCCTGCGGCGGCTATCTGATCCCGAGCGGCTTCGGCAAGTCGATTGCCATCACCGGCGGGCCGCAGCTCGCGCTGGTCATCTATCTCGCGTTCTACGCGATCTGCCTGGCGATGACCTGGTGGTTCTATCTGCGCAAGAGCCCGGCGGAGGCGGGCGCGTCGAGCCTTGCCGAAGCGCGCATCTGAGCGGCCTCGGCATCGTCGCGCAAATCTTGCCTCGTCCCACTTGCGGGACGAGGTCGGGGAGAGAGGCAAGGAGAGGGCCATCGCCATGAGCGAACCGCTGGTGATCGTCGGCAACGGGATGGCCGCCGCCCGTCTGGTCGATGAACTCGCAAAGACCGCGCTCGGGCGCTATGCCATCGCCGTCATCGGCGACGAGCCGCGGTTGGCCTATAACCGCGTGCTGCTGTCGTCGGTGCTGGCGGGCGAGACCGGCTCCCACGATATCCAGCTCAAGCCCGCCGATTGGTGGCGCGATCGTGGCGTGACCCTGAAATATGGCTGCGCCGTTACCGAAATCGATGTCGGCCGCCGCGAACTCAAGATCGCCAACGAAGAGAGCGTCACCTTTTCGAAACTGGTGCTCGCCACCGGCTCGGCACCGCTGCGCCTCAACGTGCCGGGAGCCGAACTTGCCGGGGTGCATACATTCCGCGACAGCCGCGACGTCGATCTGTTGCTGACGCTTGCGGCTGCCAAAAAGCGCGTCGTGGTGGTCGGGGGCGGATTGTTGGGGTTGGAGGCGGCTTACGGCCTTGCAAAGGCGGGCGCGCCGGTGACGTTGATCCACCTGATGGACCGGCTGATGGAACGCCAGCTCGATGCGCCGGCGGCGGCGCTGTTGAAATCTCTTGTCGAGCCCAGGGGGATCAAGGTCCTGCTTGATGCCAACACCGCGCGCATCCTCGGCGACCGTCGCGTCGAAGGCGTCGAACTGACCGACGGCCGCCGGTTCGATGCCGACGCCGTGATTTTTGCCGCCGGGATCCGGCCGAATATCGCGCTCGCCAAGGAGGCCGGCATTCCGGTCAACCGCGGCATCATTGTCGATGATTGTTTGCAAACCGGCGCGCCCGGTATTTTCGCGCTCGGCGAATGCGCGGAGCATCGCGGCATCTGCTACGGCCTCGTCGAGCCGGCTTACGAACAGGCGCGGGTTCTGGCGCGGCATCTGGCCGGCCGAACGTCGGTTTATGACGGCAGCGTGGTCGCGGCCAATCTCAAGGTCTCCGGCGTCCGCGTGTTTTCCGCAGGCGATTTTCTGGACGGCGAGAGCAGCGAGAGCATCGTGCTCAGCGACGTCAGGCGCGGCACCTACAAGAAACTTGTGATCGCCGATGGGCGGCTCACCGGGGCCGTGCTGGTTGGCGATGTCGGCGATGCGAGCTGGTATCTCGAATTGATCCGCGGGCGCGACAGGGTTGCGAGAATTCGCAAAGACATGATGTTCGGCCGCGCCGCAACGGAGATGGCAGCCGCGGCATGACCGGTTCGTTGCGATGACGGCTCTCGATCCTGCGCTTCGTACCACGCGCACCGCTTGTCCCTATTGCGGTGTCGGCTGCGGCGTGCTGGCAACGCCCGACGGTCACGGCGGCGCTGCGATCTCCGGCGATCCCGATCATCCTGCGAATTTCGGACGGCTATGCTCGAAGGGCGCCGCGCTCGGCGAAACGCTGGGTCTTGGCAACCGGCTGCTCTATCCGATGATCCGCTGCAGCAAGGGCGCGATGGAGCGGGTCGCCTGGTCCGATGCGCTCGACCATGTCGCCCATCGACTTGCGCACATCATCGCCCGCGACGGTCCTGAGGCGGTGGCATTCTATCTCTCCGGACAATTATTGACCGAGGATTATTACGTCGCCAACAAGCTGATGAAGGGTTTCATCGGCAGCGCCAATGTCGATACCAATTCGCGCCTGTGCATGGCGTCCTCGGTTGCGGGCCACCGCCGCGCCTTCGGCGCCGACACCGTGCCTGGAATCTATGAGGATCTCGACGAGGCCGATCTCTTGGTTCTGGTCGGCTCCAACGCGGCGTGGTGTCACCCCGTGCTGTTCCAGCGCATGCTTGCCAACAAGCAGCGGCAAGGCGCGCGCATCGTCGTCATCGATCCGCGCCGGACCGACAGTGCGGGTGACGCCGACCTGTTCCTGGGTGTGAGGCCCGGCACCGACACGGCATTGTTCTGCGGATTGCTGGTGCATCTTGCGCAGACCGGCGCGCTCGATTGCGACTACATCGAACGGCACACCAGCGGCTTCGATGACGCGCTGGCGCGCGCGCGGGCAATTGCCGGCAGCGCGTCGGCGACCGCGCTGGCGACCGGGCTCTGCGAACCGGACGTCGCGGAATTCTTCCGAATGTTTGCCGCGACGCCGCGCGTCGTCACGCTGTACTCGCAAGGTGTCAATCAATCGGCGCAGGGTACCGACAAGGTCAGCGCCATCCTCAACTGCCATCTCGCGACGGGACGGATCGGCAAGCCCGGGGCCTCGCCATTTTCGTTGACCGGGCAGCCCAACGCGATGGGCGGGCGCGAGGTCGGTGGACTTGCCAATCAGCTCGCCGCGCATATGGGTTTTTCACCGCCGGAGGTCGACCGCGTCCGAAGGTTCTGGAAAGCGCCGCGCATCGCAACCCACGAGGGGCTGAAAGCGGTGCAGATGTTCGAGGCGATCGGGCGCGGCGAGATCAAGGCGCTTTGGGTGATGGGCACCAATCCGGCGGTGTCGCTGCCGGATGCGGATGCCGTGCGCGCCGCGTTGAAGAAACTCGAGCTGTTTGTGGTCTCGGAGAATGTCTTGTCGAACGACACCGTCGATGCCGGCGCGCACGTGCTGTTGCCGGCGCAGGCGTGGGGGGAAAAGTCGGGGACCGTGACCAATTCCGAACGGCGGATTTCGCGTCAACGTGCATTCCTCGCGCCGCCTGGCGAAGCGCGGCCTGACTGGTGGATCATCGGCGAGGTGGCCCGGCGGCTTGGCTTCGGCGCGGCGTTCGATTTTAGCTCAGCGGCGGAGATTTTCCGTGAACATGCGGCGCTTTCGGCATTCGAGAATGACGGCAGCCGCGATTTCGACATCGGCGCCTTGAAGTCGATATCGGACGAGGCGTTCGATGCACTTGCTCCGGTGCTGTGGCCGCACCGATCGGGCGATACCGAGCCGCAGCAGCGTTTTTTTGCCGCCGGCGGCTTCTTCGCCAACGACCGCAAGGCGCGCTTCGTTGCGCCCGAGGTGCCGGCGTTGCGAACGGAAACCAGCCCGATGCGGCCGCTGCGGCTGAATACCGGGCGCATCCGCGACCAGTGGCACACCATGACCCGCACCGGCGCCAGTCCGCGGCTCGGCCAGCATTTGCCGGAGCCGTTCGTCGAGGTGCACCCCGACGATGCCGCGAGGTACGGCGTGGTCGACGGCGGCTTTGCGCGCGTCGTCACCGACTATGGCCGATGCATTCTCAAAGTCGTCGTCAGCGAGCGGCAGCAGCGCGGCATGTTGTTTGCGCCGATCCACTGGAGCGCGGCCAATGCGTCCGCCGCCCGGGTCGGCGCGCTGGTCGCGCCATTGACCGATCCGTTTTCCGGCCAGCCCGAGAACAAGGCGACGCCGGCTTCGATTGCGCCCTGCGAATACGTGTTTTGCGGCTTCGCTCTGTCCCGCGCGCCGCTTCAATTGCCCGCTCACGCCTGGTGGGCGCGCGTCACCGTCGGCGGCGGCTTCGGCCATCTCATTGCCGACAACGCCGACCTTTCGGGATGGTCGTCGTGGTTGCGGTCGGTCGCAGGCCCCGATCTCGCCGAATATAGCGACTTCGGCGGCGGAATTTACCGCGCGGCTTCTTTTGCCGCCGACAGAATCGAGACTTGCCTGTTCCTCGGGCCGGCGCGGGATGCGGGTGACTGGAACCTCGTGAAGGACCTGTTCGCCGCGGGCGCGCTCGGCGACGATCAGCGGCGGATGCTGCTGTCGGGCAAGCCGATGGAACGGCTCGCGAGCACGGGTCCCGTCGTCTGCGCCTGCTTCAGCGTTGGCTGCAATACGATTTGCGATGCCATCGCTTCAGGTGCGCGGACAGCCGCCGAACTCGGCTTGCGGCTCAAGGCGGGCACCAATTGCGGCTCGTGCCTGCCGGAGCTGAAGCGCCTGATCGCGTTAGCCGGGGCAGTCGATCCCGAGCAGCGCAAGCTGGCAGCGACGAATTAGGGCGTGAATCCCGAAAAGTGGAAAATGGCTTTCCGAAAAGATCGACATGAACAGACATCGCGCCCGTTTACTCGATTACCTCATCGGCCAACAATAGCATTTCGCGAGGAACTACGAGTCCCAGTTCTTTCGCTGTTTTTAGATTGACGACGAACTCCAGTTTCGTAGGCCGCTCCACTGGCAAATCGGCCGGGTTGGCCCCCTTGAGGATTTTGTCCACATACGCGGCGGTGCGTCGGAACAGATCGGGCAAGCTCGCCCCATAGGACATCAGGCCCCCATCCTCCACAAATTCCCTCGCGGCGTACATTGCCGGGAGCCGGTTCTTCGCAGCCAATTCCACAATGCGTTTGTGCTCGCCATATAACATCGCGCTGGGCAACTGAATGAAAGCATCGGCGTGCTCTCGGTTCATTGCGGCAAAGGCGCCGTCGAGATCGCCCGGGCCAAGGGCCGGCACCAGTTGAAGCTGCAATCTTAACGCCTGTGCTGCAGTCTCGGTCTCCCTCAATATGCCTTCCATTGTACCTTTCCCGTATGCCGCTGGGTGCCAAAGCGCAGCGACGCGGGAGAGTCCGGGAATGGCGTCCTTGAGCAATCCGAAGCGCTTGGCAATCAATTCCGGGCCGAGAAAAGTAGTCCCGGTAATGTTCCCGCCTGGCCGGGACAGACTGACGATCAGTTCATCCTCGACCGGATCGGCCATGCCGCCTACGACGATTGGGATTGTGCTGGTTGCTTGTTTGGCTGCGCGAGCTGGTGACGTACTCGCCACGACGATGACATCAACCTTGAGCCGAACCAGATCAGCCGCGAGTTCCGTGAATCGATCTGTATTCCATTCCCCGTAACGACGCTCGATCACTATGTTAAGGCCCTCAGTGTAGCCGAGCTCCCGCAGCCCCTGGTAAAATCCGATGGCCCCTGGCACATCGGTCGGGCCGGGATACAACATGCCGATAACGGGGAGCTTTCCCTTCTGCTGCGCGCCGGCGGCGCGCGACAACGCCGCCGCACCGCCGATAAGCGTGATGAACTCGCGCCGCTTCATGGATCTGACCCACCGAGTAATTCAAGGGAATATAGCAGCTTGAATCGGACAGCGGGTTAGAAACGGCACTCAACCGGCCCTGAGCATTTCGGTGTCGCGTTGGGCCACGACGGGCGCGTTTGCCGCATCAGCCTCTTTTTGGCGGAAGCGGTATGATCATGGAAACCGTTTTGCGGTAGCGGACATAGGCCTCGCCGTGAAAGGTGACCAGGTCACGCTCCTCCAAAAAAATGCCGATGAAAATATAGCCGGTCGTTGCGAGAGCGAAGAGGAGATGGCCGGCCGTCATCGTCGGGGTCGACCAGAACGCGACCAGGAATCCGAAATAGATCGGGTGTCGCATCCACTTGTAAAACAGCGGCGTGCGAAATTCCGGAGGCTGATATTTCGTTCCCTGCCAGTTCGCGTATACCTGCTGCAGGCCGAAGAGGTCGAAATGGTTGATCAGGAAGGTGCCGATCAGAACAACAGCCCATCCGATCCAAAACAGTGCGGTCAATATCGCCGAAGCGGTAGGATTATCGACCTGCCAAATGACGTCCTGGATGGGCCGCCATTGCCAGAACAACAGGATCAGCACGAGGCTTGTTGCCAGCACGTAGGTGCTGCGTTCCATCGCCCTCGGTACAAGCTGGGTCCACCTTCGTTTGAACGCAGGACGAGCCATCACGCTGTGCTGGACGGCAAACAGGCCCAGAAGGATAAGGTCTATTACGAGGGCTTCGATCGATGGGACCGCGGCGCCGCTATCGATCGATTTGGGACGACGAGGTTGCTGACGAATCCGATTGCATACAAGAAGGTCATAAAAAACAGGGCATAACAGAACGCACCATAAAAAAGTCCGGCCATAGTACCCTCCCTGAAACGTGTTCGAAGCAAGCATCTCCTTTTCATCGCGTCGGCTCTACCGCCGACGGCCGATACCAGGAGAACAACGATTTGTGCGCCAATGGATTTTCGCGCCGATCTTGTTGTTGCGATCGGAGACGGTCGGCCTTATGTGACGGGATCAGTTAGGGGCACGGTGGCTCGCACCGACTTCAGTGAGTTGAAATAAAAGATGAAATTCAAGTCATTCGGCAACGCCGGCCACCGGGTATCCGCGATCGGGCAGGGCACCTGGTACATCGACCGCGGGGATCGCAAGCGCGCGGTTACAGCACTCCGGCGCGGGATCGATCTCGGCATGACCCACATCGACACCGCCGAAATGTATGGCGACGCCGAGCTGGTGATTGCGGATGCCATTGCAGGCCGGCGCGACGAGGTGTTTCTGGTCTCGAAAGTGCTGCCGAGCAACGCTTCGCGGCGCGGCACTATCACCGCGTGCGAGCGCTCGCTGGCGCGGCTGAAGACCGACCGGCTCGACTGCTACCTCCTGCACTGGCGCGGCTCGTCTCCGCTCACTGAAACCGTTGCGGCGTTCGAACAATTGGTGCGCGAGGGGAAAATCCGTTCATGGGGCGTCAGCAATTTCGATGCCGACGACCTCGACGAGATTCTGAAAGTCGCGGGCGAGGGCAAGATCGCCTGCAACCAGGTTCTCTATCATTTGCAGGAGCGCGCCATCGAACACGCGGTGATTCCGTGGTGCGCCAAACGCCGCGTCGCCGTCGTCGCCTATTCGCCGTTCGGTCACGACGATTTTCCGGACCCGCGCGGTAAGCCTGGCGAGGTGTTGCAGGCCATTGCCGAAAGTCATGGCGCCTCTACGCGCCAGGTGGCCTTAAGTTTTTTGACTCGCGAGCCGGAGTTGTTTGCTATTCCGAAAGCAGCGAGCCCCGAGCACGCCGCGGAAAATGCGGCGGCAGGCCAGCTCACGCTGAGCGTCGACGAGATCGCCGCGCTCGACAAGGCATTTCCGCGCGGGCCCAAACCGCGCAGCCTGCCAATGCTTTAGTGACGGTATTTTCAGCCTCACTAGAAAAAGCGCGATTTTTCGCATATCCGCCTCCTGTTTTCCGGCCTTGTCCCGATCAAACGATTGGCGTTTTTGTAGCGCTCGCCCGATTCGACTTTATCTCGACTTGAGTTCAGCCGTGACCGCTCCGCCCGTCGCAGCCGCTAATGCCGCCGATCTGAAGTCCCTACACCACAAGCGGCGAGTGCGTTTAAGGGACTTCAGATCGATACGCGGCACTAGAATCATAGATCTGCTAGTGCCCATGGCTTTCCGAAGTTCGCAAAAAGGTGTTGCTGAGACGGAATGCGAACTTCGGAAAGTGGGCACTAGCCTCGACAATACGCCATTGCCTTTGCCCGAGAGTCAGCCGGCCGATCAGTGCGCGCCGGCGCGCGCCGATCGGCCGTTTCGCGGCATCGCACTGATCCTGGCATCGACGGTGTTTCTCGGAACCGCCGATGTCACCGCGAAATATCTCTCGGTGACGCTGCCCTCGATCGAGATCGCCTGGATCAGGTTTCTCGTGTTCGCGATGATCATGGTCCCGGCGATGGTGCCGCCTTCGCCGGTCTATGCCATGCGTACCGCTCGGCCGGGCCTTCAGCTCTTGCGTGGCGTGGCACTTCTGTCGTCGTCGCTGTTGTTCATCACCGGCTTGCGGTTTCTCCCCATCGCGGAAGCCTCCGCGACCGGCTTTGTCTCGCCGTTGTTCGTGACCGCGCTGTCGATGCTTTTTCTCAGCGAGATCGTCGGCCTGCGCCGGTGGCTGGCGACGGTCGTTGGACTGATCGGCGTGCTCGTGATCCTGCGGCCGGCTACCGGCGCGTTTCATCCCGCGGTGTTCTTTCCGCTGCTGTCGGCGCTGGCCTGGGCCTGCACGCTGATCATGACGCGCATGATGAGCGGAAGGGAACACGCCGCCACCACCATGACCTATTCGTCGATCGCGGGCGTCGGCATTCTCTCTGCACTCGTCCCGCTCGTGTGGGTGGCGCCGAGCTGGCACGATGTCCTGTTTGGGGTCCTGATTGGCGTGGCATCGACGGCCGGGCAATGGATTGTCGTGCTCGCCTTTCGCTACGCCGATGCCTCGGTGCTTGCGCCGTTTTCCTACGTCCAGCTTTTATGGGTGAGCATTCTCGGCTTCCTGGTGTTCGGCGAAGTGCCCGACGTCTGGACCGTGACCGGTGCCGTCTTCATCGTCGCCAGCGGCCTCTACACCGCCCATCGCGAACGCGTGCGGCGATCGCAGCTTCTGGCGCAGGATGGCGAGTTCTCGCCGAACGCGTGACCGCTCACAACGGTAGCGCGATTGAGTATTTCACCTGGCTGAGCGCAAAGCTCGATTCGATCGAGGCGATGCCGTCGAGCCGCGTCAGCTTGTTTTTCAGAAACGCCTCGTATGACGAAAGATCGGCGGCCACGACGCGCAGGAGATAGTCGCGGTTGCCGGTCATCAAATAGCATTCCAGCACCTCGTCCCATTTCGAGATCGCGCGCGCAAACCGGTTAAGGTCCTCCTCCTTCTGCCGCGCGAGCTTGATCGAGATGAACACGCTGACATGTAGCCCCAGGGATTTCTGGTCGACGGTTGCGATATAGCGCGTGATCACGCCGCGCTCTTCGAGCAGCTTGACGCGGCGATGGCAGGGGGAGACCGACAGTCCGACCTTGTCGGCGAGCTCGGCCATGGTGGTGCGGCTATCGGATTGCAGCAAGCCGAGGATCTTGCGGTCGATGGCATCAAGCGTGGGCATTGGGATAAACTCTGGTTATGAGGCTCAGGAGTGGTAAATTATCCCAAAATGTCCGGGTATGTCGCCAAGATTTGAGATTTTTCGCGAAAATGGCCGCGGTAACATCGCGCGAAATCACGGTGCAGGGAATTCCGCCATGCCGACCGAACCCGCACGCCTTGAAATGCTGTCCGCGCTGGCGCGCAAAGTGCTGTGGCTGTCCTCGTGGACCATCCATCACGCCAACCATATCCGGCCCAATGTCGACGGCTTGAAGGTCGGCGGCCATCAGGCTTCCTCGGCCTCGCTCGTCACCATCATGTCGGCTTTATACTTCTCGGTGCTGCGGCCGCAGGACCGCGTCGCGGTCAAGCCGCATGCAAGCCCGGTGTTTCACGCGATCCAGTATCTGTTCGGGCATCAGAGCCGCGAGAAGCTGGAAAATTTCCGCGGCTTCAAAGGCGCGCAGTCCTATCCCTCGCGCACCAAAGACACCGACGACGTCGACTTCTCGACCGGTTCGGTCGGCCTCGGCGTGGCGCAGACCTTGTTCGCCTCGCTGGTGCAGGACTACGTCAAGGCGCATGGCTGGGCCAAGGATCGCCCGGAGGGGCGGATGATCGCGCTCGTCGGCGATGCCGAGATGGACGAGGGCAATATCTTCGAGGCGCTCTTGGAGGGGTGGAAGCACGGCTTGCGCAACACCTGGTGGGTAGTGGACTACAACCGCCAAAGCCTCGATGCCGTGGTGCGCGAAGGCCTTTGGGAAAAGTTCGAATCCATGTTCCGTAATTTCGGTTGGGACGTGGTGATCGTGAAATACGGAAGGTTGATGCGCAAAGCCTTCGCCGAACCCGGCGGCGAGGCGTTGAAGAGGTGGATCGACGCCTGCCCGAACCAGCTTTACGCGGCCCTCTGTTTCCAGGGCGGCGCCGCGTTCCGCAAGCATTTGCGCGACGAGATCGGCGACCAGGGGCCGGTCACTCAACTGATCGATCGGCGCAGCGACGACGAGCTTTTGGAATTGATGTCCAATCTCGGCGGGCACGACATGGCGAGCATGTGCGATGCGTTTGAAGCCATCGATCACGATCGCCCGGTCTGTTTCATCGCCTACACCATCAAGGGGGTGGGTCTCCCGTTCCAGGGCCACAAGGACAACCATGCGGGATTGATGACCGTTGCCCAGATGGAAAAATGGCGGGCCGCGCAGAACATCCGCCCCGGTCACGAATGGGAGAAGTTCGAAGGCCTTTCGCAGGACCCCGCCGCGCTCGAGGCATATCTGGCCAGCGCGCCGTTCAACCGCGAGGGCCGGCGTCGGCTCACTGCGCCAGTGATCGAAATTCCGGAGCGACTTTCTTTCACGCCGGCGCCGCAAATGTCGACCCAGCAGGGATTTGGCCTTTTGCTCAACGAAATCGCGCGCGGCGACAGCGAGTTGGCGTCCCGCATCGTGACGGCCTCGCCCGACGTCACGGTCTCGACCAATCTTGGGGCCTGGGTCAACCGCCGCGGGCTGTTCGCGCGCGCCGAAAAGGCCGATCTGTTCCGCAGCGAAAAAATTCCCTCGACCTTCAATTGGGACGCTTCCCCGAAAGGGCAGCACATCGAACTCGGCATCGCCGAGATGAACCTCTTCATCCTGATGTCGGCGCTGGGATTGTCGCACGCGATCAACGGCGAGCGGCTGTTGCCGGTTGCAACCCTCTACGATCCCTTCATCGAGCGCGGCCTCGATGCCCTGAACTATGCTTGTTATCAGGACGCGCGCTTCATGGTGGCGGCGACGCCGTCAGGGATCACGCTTGCGCCCGAAGGCGGCGCGCATCAGTCGATCGCAACGCCCTTGATCGGCATGGCGCAGGATGGGCTCGCCTCGTTCGAGCCGGCCTTTGTCGACGAACTCGCCGCGATCATGGGGTGGGGCTTCCAGCACATGCAGCGCGAAGGCGGCGAGGGCGGTTCGGTCTACTTGAGGCTTTCCACCCGCACAATCGACCAGCCGCAGCGGATGATGACGCCCGACCTGCAGGCTTCGATCGCGGAAGGCGCCTATTGGCTGCGCAAGCCGGGTCCGAATGCCGAGGTCGTGATTGCCTATACCGGCGCGGTCGCGCCCGAGGCGATCGAGGCGGTGGGGCTGTTGGGCGAGAGTCGTCGCGACATCGGCCTCTTGGCGATCACCTCGGCCGACCGGCTGCACGCGGGATGGTCCGCGGCGCGCGGGCTGCGCCGTGACCGCCGCGGCGTGGCGCATCTCAGCCATATCGAGAAACTGCTCGCGCCGCTGCCGCGCGATTGCGGCATTGTCACCGTGCTCGACGGCCATCCCACAGCGCTTGCCTGGCTCGGCAGCGTGCGCGGCCATCGTGTCGAAGCGCTCGGGGTGGAGCATTTCGGCCAGACCGGCACCATCGACGACCTCTATCGCCACCACGGCATCGACGCCAACGCCATCATCGACGCGGCGGAAAGTCTGACGGTGGGAGCACCGGTGCGGCATCGGAAAATGGCGGTGTAGCCGTCCTTCCGAATGCTCCCTCCTTCGTCGTCCCGAACGCCGGGACCCATACTCCGCGGCGAGTATTGTTTTGCACGCTGGGTGAGGACTTCCTTAGCGGCTAGCGCCGGTGGTTATGGGTTCCTGCTTTCGCAGGAACGACCTGACAGTTAACGTGAAGCCGCCCGTCTTGCTTCCTTCACATCGCCGGCCTTATATCCAGCCCCAGCCGCCATGCGGCACCCCGCATATGGCGGGTTCATTTTTGCTTCTATCCGTGCAAGGATGCTTGCCGAACCCCCGTTCCCCCTCCATTGCCCGTGAAATCAAGAGGTTTACGATGGTCAACCGCATGCAATTCTACATCGATGGCGCCTGGGTCGATCCGGTCGTCAAGAAGTCCACTCCCGTGGTCAATCCGGCGACCGAAGAGCCGATGTATGAGGTTGCGCTCGGCTCCAAGGCCGATGTCGACAAGGCTGTAGCCGCTGCCCGGCGCGCTTTCGAGACCTATTCGCAGACCAGCCGCGAGGAACGCGTCGCGCTGCTGTCGAAGATCGTCGAGGTCTACAAGACCCGCATGAAGGACATTGGCGCTGCGGTTTCCGACGAGATGGGCGCGCCGCTGCCGATGGCCGAGAAGATGCAGGCCGGCGCCGGCCTCGGCCACATCGCCGCCACGCTCGAAGTCCTGAAGAACTACCATTTCGAGGAGCCGGCCGGTTCCGCCGTGGTGGTGCGCGAGCCGGTCGGCGTCGTCGGCATGATCACGCCGTGGAACTGGCCGCTCAACCAGATCGCCTGCAAGGTGGCGCCTGCGCTCGCCGCCGGCTGCACCATGATCCTTAAACCGTCGGAATTCACGCCATCCTCGGCCTTGATCTTTGCCGAAATCCTGCATGAAGCAGGCGTGCCGAAGGGCGTCTTCAACCTGATCAACGGCCTCGGCCCCGAAGTCGGCGCCGCGATGGCCGAACATCCGAATATCGACATGATCTCGTTCACCGGCTCGACCCGCGCCGGCATCGACGTCGCCAAGCGCGCGGCGCCGACCGTCAAGCGCGTCAGCCAAGAACTCGGCGGCAAATCGCCGAACGTCATCCTCGAAGGCGCCGATCTCACCAAGGCCGTTGCCGGCGGGGTGATGCACATGTTCAACAACTCCGGCCAGTCCTGCAACGCGCCGTCCAGGATGATCGTGCCGCTGTCGAAGATGAAGGAAGTCGCCGCCATCGCCAAAGGCGTCGCCGACAAGACCAAGGTGGGCAATCCGCGGGCCGAAGGCACCACCATCGGCCCCGTCGTGTCGCGGATTCAGTGGGACAAGATCCAGGCCTTGATCCACAAGGGCATCGAGGAAGGGGCCACCTTGGTCGCCGGCGGCCCCGGCCTGCCCGAGGGCGTCAATAAGGGCTTCTATGTGCGCCCGACCATCTTCGCCGACGTCACCAACGACATGACGATCGCGCGCGAGGAAATCTTTGGCCCAGTGCTCACCATCCTTGGCGCCAAGGATGAGGAAGACGCCGTGAAGATCGCCAACGACACGCCTTACGGGCTTGCTGGCTATGTCTCAGCCGACACCGTCGAACATGCCCGCAAGGTCGGCCGCAAGATCCGCGCCGGCAATGTCAACCTGCAGGGTGTGCCCAACGACCGCACCGCGCCGTTCGGCGGCTACAAGCAGTCCGGCAACGGCCGCGAGTGGGGCAAGTTCGGTCTCGAGGAATATCTCGAAGTGAAGGCGGTCGCCGGCTTCAACGCCGCGTAAATGTTCGAATTTCAAAACGCCGGGGCGGGAGAAATTCCGCTCCGGCGTTTTTTGCATTTCGGGACGCAGCCGAATTAACACCGTCATTGCGAGGAGCGAAGCGACGAAGCAATCCACCCTTGCCTTGTCGCGCCATGGATTGCTTCGCTCCGCTCGCAATGACGGGTGGGGTGATCATCCCCCTAGCGCGCCTTGCGTGTTCACGTAGAGCGCGTAGATCGACTGGCTTGCGGCCATGAACAGGCGGTTGCGCTTCAAGCCGCCGAAGCAGACGTTGGCGCAGCGCTCGGGCAGCGCGATGCGGCCGATCGGCTTGCCATCGGGTGCAAAGATCATGACGCCGTCGAGTTCGGCATCGCCCATGCCCCAGCCGCACCACAGATTGCCGTCGATGTCGCAGCGCATGCCGTCGGGCGTGCCGGGGCCGGCGTCGATCAGGATACGCTTGTTGGTGATCTTGTCGCCCGCGGGCGAAACGTCATAGGCGAGAATCTTGCGGTTCGGCACGCCGCGCGATTCAACGACATAGAGGATTTTTTCGTCAGGCGAGAAACAAAGCCCGTTCGGACCGAGCACGCCTTCGGCGACGATGGTGGCTTTGCCGGTGGCGCCGTCGATGCGATAGACATTGGCGTCGATCTCGGACTCCGCGACATAACCTTCGTAGTTGCCAATCAGGCCGAAGATCGGATCGGTGAACCAGATCGAGCCGTCGGATTTCACCACGACATCGTTGGGCGAGTTCAGCCGCTTGCCGTCGAAGGAATCGATCAGGACCGTGATCGACCCGTCATATTCGGTTCTGATGACGCGGCGCCCGCCGTGCTCGCAGGTGATCAGCCGCCCCTGACGGTCGCGGGTGTTGCCGTTGGCAAAGCCGGACGGCTTGCGGTAAACGCTGATGGCGTCGGTTTCCTCTTCCCATTTGATGATGCGGTGATTGGGAATGTCGCTGCACAACAAATAACGCCCGTCGCCGAACCACACCGGGCCTTCGGCCCAGCGCAATCCCGTGGTCAGCCGTTCGACGGCCGAAATTTTCAGCCAGTATTTTTCAAAGCGCGGATCGAGCGCGCGAATGGCGGGATCGGGATATTGCGTCGCCGGCTGAAAACCGGGACGTGCGGGTTTGTCGGACATTTGCTGTTCTCGCTGCTGCGTAGAGAATTCCTCATCGTGCTCGTCTGCTATCATTGCCGTCTCGCGGCGGCAAGCATGCGTGTCCCGGACGCGATGCGGCGCGCAGAGCCGCTTCGCAGAGCCGGGACCCATCGACGCTTCACTGGGCCCCGGCTCTGCAGCGCATCACTTTCGTGCTGCGCAGCGTCCGGGGCACGTCAAGGTGTCCACCTTGCCGCTTCCCTCGTGCCGCGTCATACTCGTTCGTGCACCAAGAACGAGGGATGAAACGAGGGATGAAATGCCACGCATATTGATGACCGGCGCGTCCGGTGGGATCGGCACGAGCCTGCGCAAATTATTGCCGCCGATCTATCCGGATTTGCTCTTGAGCGACCTGAAAGCCCCCGCCGATCTCGGCAGAGGCGAAAAATTCAAGGCTGCGGAACTGTCCGATCTCGCGCAGATCGAGGCGATCTGCGAGGGCGTCGACGGCATCCTGCATTTTGGCGGCTATTCGGTCGAGGGGCCGTGGGACAACATCCTGCAATCCAATATCATCGGCTGCTACAATCTATTCGAGGCGGCGCGCAGGAAGGGCGTCAAGCGCATCGTGTTTGCGTCGTCGAACCACGCGGTCGGCTTTTATCCGCGCTATCACCGGATCGGGACCGACGTGACGGCGCGGCCCGACAGCCGCTACGGCGTCAGCAAGGTGTTCGGCGAAGCGCTCGGCGCGCTCTATGCCGACAAGCACGGAATTAAAGTCACCTGCATCCGGATCGGCAATTTCGGCGATAAGCCGCTCGACCATCGCCGGCTCTCGATCTGGCTGAAGCCGGACGACCTGGCGCAGCTTTGCCGCATCGGTCTTGAGCATCCCGACATCCATTTCGAGATTTTCTATGGCGCCTCCAACAACGAACGCTCGTGGTGGGACAACCACCGGGCCTTCGACCTCGGCTATCGCCCGACCGGCCGCGCCGAAGACTTTCGCGAGCACGCCTTCGCCGAACAGGCCAAGCTCAAGGCTGATCCAGTCGGCGACTTCTACCAGGGAGGCACGTTCTGCGGCATGGAGTTCGACGGCGACATCAGCCGCATCATCGATTTAAAGTGACGGCCACTGTCATTTATTGACAATAATGTTGGCGGCCTCATAACTGATCCACTGAATTCTAAGAGGATATTCCCACCAATGGCCGACGGATTGCGCAAGGGATTGACGAGTTACGGCGATGCCGGGTTTTCGCTGTTCCTGCGCAAGGTCTTCATCAAGGCGATGGGATACTCCGACGACGCGCTGAATCGCCCCATCGTCGGCATCACCAACACTTATAGCGATTATAACCCGTGCCACGGCAACGTGCCCCAGATCATCGAAGCGGTGAAGCGCGGCGTGATGTTGTCGGGGGCGATGCCGATGGTGTTCCCGACCATCTCGATCGCGGAGAGTTTCTCGTATCCGACCTCGATGTATCTGCGCAATTTGATGGCGATGGATACCGAGGAGATGATCCGCGCCCAGCCGATGGATGCGGTGATCGTGATCGGCGGCTGCGACAAGACCTTGCCGGCGCAGATCATGGCCGCGGTCTCGGCCGATCTGCCGACCGCGGTTATTCCGGTCGGGCCGATGGTGGTCGGCCATCATCGGGGCGAGGTGTTGGGCGCCTGCACCGATTGCCGAAGGTTATGGGGGAAGCACCGCGCCGGCGAAATCGACGAGGTCGAGATCGAGGCCGTCAACAGCCGGCTTGCGCCTTCGGTCGGCACCTGCATGGTGATGGGCACGGCAAGCACCATGGCCTGCATCACGGAATCGCTCGGCCTCTCGCTGCCGATGAGCGCGACCATTCCCGCGCCCCATGCCGAGCGCTTTCGCCTGGCAGAGGCGAGCGGCAAGGTCGCCGCCAAAATGGCCAAAGCCAAGGGGCCGAAGCCGAGCGAGTTGCTGACCAAGGCTTCGTTCAGGAATGCGCAAGTGGTGCTGCAGGCGATCGGCGGATCGACCAACGGCCTCATTCACCTGACCGCGATCGCCAACCGCACGCCGCATCGCATCGACCTCGAAGGCTTCGACAGGCTGGGCCGCGAGGTGCCGGTGCTGATCGACCTGAAGCCGTCCGGCGCGCATTACATGGAGCATTTCCACCACGCCGGCGGTGTGCCGAAACTGATGGCACAGCTCGGCGATCTCATCGACCTCGATGCCAAGACCATCGCCGGGGCGACCTTGCGCGACGTCGTCGCGCGCGCCGAGGAGGTGCCGGGGCAGGACGTCATCCGCCCGCGCAAGACCCCAATCAAGCAGGAAGGGGCGATGGCGGTGTTGCACGGAAATCTCGCGCCACGCGGCGCCGTGATCAAGCATTCGGCGGCAACGCCGAAGCTGCTGCATCACACCGGCCGCGCCGTGGTGTTCGAATCGGTGGAAGACATGACGCTGCGGGTCGACGACCCCGCGCTGGAAGTTACCGCCGATGATGTGCTGGTGCTGCGCAATGCCGGACCCAAGGGAGCGCCGGGCATGCCGGAGGCGGGTTACCTGCCGATCCCGACGAAGCTATTGCGCGCGGGCGTGAAAGACATGGTGCGGATTTCCGATGCGCGGATGAGCGGCACGGCGTTTGGTACCATCGTGCTGCATATCACGCCGGAATCCGCCGTCGGCGGGCCGTTGGCGCTGGTCAAAAATGGCGACATGATCCGGCTCGACGTTGGCAAGCGAAGCATCGATCTTTTGGTGGATACCGCCGAGCTGGAAAAGCGCCGCGCCGCGTTGAAACTCGAGGCGACGCCGGATTGGGCCCGGCGCGGCTATGCGCATCTGTTCAACGAAACCATCCTGCAGGCCGACGAGGGCTGCGATTTCGATTTCATGCGTGCTGGGGGGAAGGGGTGAACGATCGTCTCTCCTTGATATGAGCCGTTTTCCGTCGCGGACGGTCGTCATGCCCGCGAAAGCGGGCATCCAGTATTCCGCGGAGATGAGATTGAGCCGATAGGCCGCGGCGTACTGGATCATCCGCCGGAGCCTGTCATCGGGCGGCGCTTCGCGCCGACCCGTTGGCGGATGATGACGCCGGAGCAAGAGGCGGCGGATGCGTTCCAGACCGATGTTGAATTGACATTCAAACAACCCCGATGGGATGATTGAAGAAATTATAAAGAGGGGAGGCAGGATGAACGGCCCAAGGGGAAGCATCGTTGCGGCCATTGCTGCGGCGTCGGTGTTGCTGACCGCAAGCGCAAATGCGCAGGAGGTGAAGCATTTTCGCTTCGCCTACGATCAGCCGAAAACCACCGGATACGGAATCCTCGGCGATATTTTCGCCGACAAGCTCAAGGCGCTCAGCAAGGGCACCATGCTGATCGATCAGTATCCGGGCGCGCAGCTCGGACAGGAGCCGCAGGTCCTGCAGCTCGTGAAGGCGGGCGACGTCGAATTCTGCATTTCCTCCTCCGCCAATGCCGCGACGCTGTCGCCGCAGGCCGGCGTGATGTCGATGCACTTCCTGTTCCGCTCCGAAGCGCACCTCATCAAGGCGATCGCCGACCCCGGCGTGTCGACCGCTGTCAAGACGATGATCTCGGATACGGTGCAGGGCGCCCACGTCATCGCGCTCGCAACCCTCGGCCTTCGCCACATGTATGCCCGGCGCGAAATCAGGAAGATCGAGGACATGAAGGGGCTCAAGGTGCGGGTGCAGGCAACGCCGACGGAGGACACCATGTTCCCCGCTTATGGCGCGCAGATCGTGCACATGCCGTTCGGCAGCGTCTATACCTCGTTGCAGACCGGCGTGGTGGATGTCGCCGAAAACGGCATCAACGTCTATCTCGCCAACAAGCACTACGAAGTCGCGCCCGTTCTCTCGCTGACCGAACACGAGGCCAACAACAGCCTGGTCTGGGTGAGCGACAAATTGTGGAACAGCCTCACGCCCGAGCAGCAGGGCTGGGTGCAGGCCGCGGCCGACGAGGTCAACCGGAGCCAGCCGGCGAAGGCAGTCGAGCTCGAGCATCAGTCGCTGGAGAAACTGAAATCGATCGGGGTGAAGGTGGTGGCCGACGTCGACAAATCGGGTTTCACGGCGATCGCCGATCCTTATCTGGACAAGCTCGCCAAGGAGCTCGGACCGTATGCCGAAAAGATCAAGACCCTGATCCGGGCGATCAACTAGCGCCGCAGGAAACAAAACCAAAATGGGGGAGAAACGGTGAATACTCGAGGAAGAATCGCTGGCCTGCTGATCGCGGCTGCGACGATCATGCTCGCGAGCACCGCGGGCGCACAAGAGGTGAAGCATTATCGCTTCGCCCACGACCAACAGCTCAACTCCGGCTACAGCATCGCCTACGACATATTCTCCGCCAAGCTCAAGGAATTGAGCAAGGGCACGATGCTGATCGACCAATATCCGGGCGCCCAGCTTGGCCAGGAGCCGCAGATCCTGCAATTGGTGCGGTCCGGCGACATCGATTTTGCGATCGTGTCTTCAGCCAACACCTCGACGATCTCACCGCAGGCCGGCGTCATGTCATTGCACTTTCTGTTTCGCAATGACCAACACGAAATCAAGGCGCTCGGCGATCAGAAGGTGTTCGAAGCGGTTCGCGACATGATCGACGACACCGTCCAGGGCATTCACGCGATCGGGCTGGGCACCCAGGGTTTCCGGCACATATACGGCAAGAAGGAGGTGCACAAGGTCGAGGACCTCAGGGGTTACAAGGTTCGCGTGCAGGCGACCGCGACCGAGGATACGATGTTTGCCGCCTATGGGGCGCAGACCGTGCACATGCCGTTCGGCAGCGTCTATACCTCCCTGCAAACCGGCGTGGTGGATTTTGGCGAGAATGCGGTCAACGTCTACCTCATCAACAAGCACTACGAAGTCGCTCCGGTGCTGTCGATGACCGAGCACGAGGCCAACAACGCCATCCTCTGGATCAGCGACAAGCTCTGGCAAAGTCTCAGCGCCGAGCAGCGGCAATGGGTGCTGACAGCGGCGCGGGACGTCAGCCTGCAGGAACCCGCGCGCGCCTTTGAGCTCGAGCGCTCGGCGGCGGCCAAGCTTGAAAAGATGGGCGTCAAGATCGTCGCCGACGTCGACAAAGCCGGCTTCCGGAAAATCGCCGATCCCTATCTCGACAAGCTCGCCAAGGAGCTCGGACCGTATGCCGACAAGATCAAGACCCTGATCCGAGCGATTAACTAAACTGACTGCTTCTCTTCGCGAGTCGTCCCGGCGAACGCCGGGACCCGTACGCCGCGGCTTATCGGCGGAGCGATCGGGTAGCCGCGCTTTTGCAAACAACAAGCGCCGGGGGATATGGGTCCCGGCGTTCGCCGGGACGACGAGAGTTTGATCTGGGACGACGGAGAGTCCTAAACAATGTCCATCGCCGACAAACTGGTGCTGCAGCGGCAGCATCACCTGAAATGGCGGGCGTTCGACCGGCTCGAACTCGCACTCATGATGCTGTGCGGGCTTTTGTGCTTCGGCTTCTCGCTCTCGGTGATGTTCGACATCGTCACCCGCACCATCGGCCATCCCTGGCTGTGGCTGCAGGAGGTCACCTCCACCCTGTTCATCTATGCGATCTTCATTGGGGCGGCGGTCGCGACCCGCCGCAACGACCATCTGTATCTGACCGCGATCTCGGAGGCACTGCACGGGACACCGCGGTTGATCGTGGAAATTCTCATTCGCATCGTCGTGCTCGGCGTGGCGTTTTGCCTGATCTGGTTCGGCTACATCAACTACTTGCGGGGGTTCGGCAGTTTCCGCCTCCCGTCGGGCACGCCGATCGCCTCGCTTTACGCGGCGATACCGATCTCCGGCGTGCTGATCGGGCTGTTTACGATCGAGCAACTCGTCAACGGCATCCGCAACGGTTTCGATCATCCCGAGCCGCCGGGCGACGACGTCTCGATTTCCCCGGTCGAGACCGGCATCCAGAGGGCGCGGCCGTGAGCTCTCCCGTCATTCTCGCGCTGATGTCGTTCTGCTTTCTGTTCTTCGGTTATCTCGGCGTGCCGGTGCCGTTTTCGCTGATGGCGGGCGTGCTGGTCGGGGCGCTCTTTACCGACGTTTCGCTGGCGGCGATCATCCAGAAGATTTTTGACGGCGTGGATTCCGAGGCGCTGCTGGCGATCCCATTTTTTCTTTTGGTCGGCGAACTCATGAGTTCGGCCAATGTCGTGGTGCGGATCGCCAATCTGTCGCTGTCACTGGTCGGCCACATCAGGGGCGGGTTGTCACAGGTCGTCGTCGTCTTCTCGATGTTCTTCTCGGAGATGTCGGGATCGACCACGGCCGATGTCGCGGTGATGAGCCGCGCGCTCGGCGGCCCGATGAGACGCGAGGGATATAGCCCCGCCTTTATCGCCGCGATCATTGCGTCGGCCTCCACCATCGCGGCCCTGGTGCCTCCGAGCATCACGGCCGTGGTCTATGGCGCGGTTGGCAACGTCTCGATCGCGGGTCTCTTCATGGCCGGTGTCGTGCCGGGATTGATGATCGGCTTCGGCCTGATGATCTATTGCTATTTCTTTGGACCCTCCGGCATGCGCAAGCCGCGCGCGGCGTTGCGTCAGGTCGTATTCGCGGCCGGCGACGCCGCGCTGCCGTTGATGATCCCGGTGATCCTGCTCGGCGGTATTCTCACCGGTTGGTTCACGCCGACCGAAGCGGGCGTGGTCGCGGTGGTCTGGATCATCACGGTCGTGATCCCCGCGCTCAATCGCGGGCACATCAGGAAAATCCCTTACGATTTCTGCCTGGCCGGCCTGATTTTCTCGCTGCCGCTGATCACCATCGGCGCCGCCAACGCCTTCGGCTGGATGCTGGCCTATTTGCGCGGCGCCATCGTGATCGCCGACTGGATCACCTCGATCGCCGGCAACGATCCGCAATACATGATGCTGCTGCTGGTGCTGCTGTTCACGGTGATCGGCGATTTCATCGAGCCGGTGCCGACCATCATCATCTTCATGCCGCTGGTCAACGCGCTCACGCAGGCCGGCGACATCAACGGCGTCCATATGGGCGTGGTGCTGATCGCTACGCTTGCGTTCGGCCTGATCACGCCTCCTTACGGGCTTGTGTTGTTGATGGCATCGAAATTCGTCGGCGTCCCCTTCAGCAAGGCGCTGCGCGCCGCGCTGCCGATCTATGTAGTGTTCCTGGTGACGATCTGCTTCACGATCTATTTCCCCAAGGTGGTGCTGTGGTTGCCCAAGCACGTCATTCCAGAATCGGTCGGCTGCTTCAAGTCGCCGGCGGGGACGGGGTATATTTGCCCGAATTGATAGCCGCAGCCTTCGGCCGTCATGCCCCGCGAAAGCGGGGCATCCCGTACGCCGAGGCGGCGAGCGAGGCTGAGAGGTCTCGGCGTACTGGATCATCCGCTTTCGCGGATGATGACAGCTTACGGTTTGGCCGGCATCTCGGGCCTCACTTCCCCTTGCTGGTAAACTTCTTCACCGCGATCCGAAACTCGTCGGTGTGCATGCAGTCGATGATGGCGTCGCGTTCGGCGTCGAGCTGTTTTTCGATCGGCGTGACGGGCGCGCGGTAGATCAGCGCCTTGGTCGCCGCGATCGCCGAGGGCGCGTTTTGCGCGAGCCGATGTGCCAGTTCGCGCGTCGCGGCCTTCAGTTCAACGGCAGGGACGACCTTGGTGACGAGGCCCCAGTGGAAGGCCTGCACCGCCGAAAAACTGTCTTCGGCAAGAAAAATCTGCAAAGCGCGCCGTGGGCCGACGGCGGCCACCACGCCGACGGTGCCGCCGCCGTCGGGCGAGACGCCGAGCTTGGCGTAAGCCGGCGTGAAGCGGGCGTCTTCGGCGGCGATGCACAGGTCTGCGGCAAAGGCCAGCGAAAGCCCGGCGCCGGCGGCCGAGCCGTGGACGCTCGCCAGCACGATCTTCGGCATCCGCCGCAGGGTGGTGATGAAGGCGTGATAGTGTTGCAGCAGCTCTCCGACGACCGGCGCGATGGTGTCGGCCGCGGCGGCGGCGCCGATGGTTTGAAGGTCGCCGCCGGCGCAAAATGCGCGGCCCTCGCCCTCGATCGCGAGCACTCTAATTTCGTCGGACGATTCCACCTCCGCGCTGAGCTGCTCGAGCTTTTTGGCGATGGAAAGATCAATGGAGTTGAACGCGGCCGGGCGATTGAGCGTGAGGGTGGCGATCGGACCCTCGACCCTGAGCAGCGCCGGATCGGCGCCTGAGGAGGCGGTAGCATCTGCTGGCATCGTCATTTGCAATAGCCTCTGTTCGTGGAATGGATAACCGCATTTAAATCGCAGAAGGCGAGAGGTGACAATCCCGGCGAAGTCTGCAAAATGCGAAGAGGTGTTTGTTCCTCATGGTGAGGAGGCGCCCTCGCGCCGTCTCGAACCATGAGGCCAGAGTGTGCCCCTCATCCTTCGAGACGCGGCGAGCCGCCGCTCCTCAGGATGAAGTTCGGGCGCCGATGAGCAAGGCAGCGGGAAAACGGGGAAAGGCATCGTGAGCGATCAAGCAACGTTGAGCCGTCCGGTTTCGAGCGTCGATCCGTTTTCGCATGCCTTCCTGCGCGATCCCTATCCGTACCACATGGAGTTGCGCGAGGCCGGACCGGTGGTGTGGCTCGAGCAATACGGAGTATGGACGATGGCCCGCCACGAGCAGGTGCGCGATGCCCTGACCGACTGGCAGACTTATTGTTCGTCGGCGGGCGTGGGCTTGAGCGATTTCAGGAAAGAGCCGCCGTGGCGTCCGCCAAGCATCATCCTGGAGGCCGACCCGCCGCTGCACACACGCACGCGCGCGGTGCTGACGCGCATCCTGTCGCCTGGGGCGATCAGGGTTTTGCGGGATAGCTTTGAGCGTGAGGCCGAAGCGCTGATCGCGCGGCTGGTCGAGAAGCGCGAATTCGACGGCGTCGCCGATCTCGCCGAAGCCTATCCGCTAAAGGTATTCCCGGATGCGGTAGGGATTTCCGAGGAGGGCCGCGAGAATCTGTTGCCTTATGGCAGCCTGGTGTTCAACTCGTTCGGCCCGCGCAACGATCTGTTCAACCAGGCGATGGCCAATGCCGGTCCGGTCCGCGACTGGATCATGTCGAAATGCGGCCGCGCGGCGCTGGCGGGCGGCGGGCTGGGCATGCAGATTTTTGAGGCCGCCGATGCCGGCGAGTTGTCGGAAGCGGAAGCCGGCATGCTGGTGCGTTCCTTCCTGTCGGCCGGAATCGACACCACCGTCTATGGCCTCGGCAACGCGCTCTATTGCCTGGCGCGTTACCCCGAGCAATGGACCGTTCTTCGCGGCAACCCCAACCTGATTCGCGGTGCGTTCGAGGAAGTGTTGCGCTTCGAGGCGCCGGTGCAGACCTTCTTCCGGACCACGACCAAACCCGTCGAGGTTGCCGGCGTGCGGCTGGGCGATGGCGAGAAGGTGCTGTTGTTTCTTGCCGCCGCCAACCGCGATCCGCGCCGGTGGGAGAGGCCCGACACGTTCGACGTCACCCGCCGTGCCGCCGGGCACATGACTTTCGGCACCGGCATTCACGGCTGCGTCGGGCAGGCGGTGGCGCGGCTGGAAACGGAAGCGATCTTGACCGCGCTCGCGAAGCGTGTTGTGTCGCTCGAACTGACGAGCGAACCGGAGCGGCGGCTGAACAACACGCTGCGCGGGTTCGACAAAATGCCGCTTCGAATCGTGCCGGTCTGATCAATGACGCAAGGAACAGTTCTGATTGTCGGCGCCGGTCACGCGGGCTTTCAGGTGGCCTCATCGCTACGGCAGCACGGCTATGCCGAACGCATCTGCTTGATCAACGACGAGGCGCATCTGCCGTATCAGCGGCCGCCTTTGTCCAAGGCTTACCTAAAGGGCGAGGGACGTCCCGACAGCCTGATGTTTCGGCCCGATAAATTCTACCGCGACCAGAACATCGAGCTGATCAGCGATCATGCCGCCTTTATCGACCGCGCCGCGCAACGGCTGTTGCTCGCCTCCGGCTCATTTCTCGATTACGGGCATCTGGTGCTTGCCACCGGCGCGCGTAATCGCCTGATCGATCTGCCCAACGCCAACCTCGCCGATGTTCGCTACTTGCGTATCCTCGATGAGAGCGAGGTGCTGCGGCAGCGCATCGGCACCGCCAGGCGTGTCGTAGTGATCGGGGCGGGTTTCATTGGCCTGGAATTTGCCGCCACCGCGCGCTTCAAAGGTCTTGAGGTCGATGTGGTCGAACTCGCAAGTCGCGTGATGGCGCGGGCGGTCACGGCGGAAATCTCGGACTATTTCCAGGCGCGGCACACCGCGGCGGGCATCCGCATCCATCTCGGCGTGCAGGCGACGGGTATCGAGAGCGATGGCGATAAGGTCGCAGGCGTCAGCCTCAGCGATGGCCGGCATATTCCCGCGGACCTTGTGGTCGTCGGCGTCGGTGTCCTACCCAATGTCGAGCTGGCGGCGGAGGCGGGCCTGCCGGTCGCGTCGGGCATCATCGTCAACGAACAATTGTTGACGGATGACCCCAACATCTCGGCGATCGGCGACTGCGCGCTGTTCGCAAGCCCGCGCTTCGGCGGATCGCTGCGGCTGGAATCCGTGCAGAACGCCACCGATCACGGACGCTGCGTCGCCGCGCGGTTGACCGGCGACGCCAGGACCTATGACGGCCTACCCTGGTTCTGGAGCGACCAGGGCGACGACAAGCTGCAGATCGCGGGTCTCACCACCGGCTATGACCGTGTCGTGGTCCGCGGCGACCGCGAGGCGCGCTCGTTCTCGGCCTTCTGCTACAAATCCGGACGGCTCGTCGGCATCGAGTCGGTCAACCGCGCCGCCGATCACGTGTTCGGCCGCAAGGTGCTTGGCATGAACCGGTCGATCGAGCCGGAGCAAGCGGCGGATCTCAGCTTCGATTTGAAGGCGGCGCTGGCTTGAGCGAGGCAAGGACCGCCGACACTTCCTCGGCCGTCGGCATCGATGCTGCGACGGCGACGAAGACGCGGCCCATGCTTAAATCCAAAATGTCTAATCCCAAAATTCCTTCTTGCGTCCGATCTGAAATTCTTGCTTGACGGTTTCGATGTCTGCGAGCGTCGGCAATCCAGCTTCGTTGCCGAGACGCTGGATCTTGTAGGTCGATGCGGCGCGCGCAAATTCGAAATGGTCGTGCCAGCTCTTGCCGGGATTGGCGAGGTAGGAATAGACATAGGCGCCATGGAAAACGTCGCCGGCGCCATTGGTATCGAGCACGCGTTCGGGTGGTATCGGAAGCGCGGGCAATGTGCGAACAGTTCCGGTTTCGTCGTACCAGAGCAAGCCACGTTCGCCTTCGGTGACGCCACCGACCCGGCAGCCGCGGCTCTTGAGATATTCCAGCATCTTCTCTGGAGTTAAGTCCATCTGTTCGCACAGACGTTCGGCAACGATGGCGACGTCGATGAATTCCAGAAGCTCATGGGTGTTGGTCCGTAAACCCCCGCCGTCCAGCGAGGTCAGGACGCCGGCCTCGCGACAAAGTTTCGCATAATGGATCGCAGCGTCCGGCTGGTGGCCATCGACATGCAGCGCGCGGCAGCCACCGAGGTTCAAGAGCGGAAAGGGATGGATATGGTCGTCGTCGCGGCAGCGGACGATGGCGCGCTTGCCGTCCTTCGGCATGATGAACGAAAGCGACGACGTTTTGACCTTGCGTGGATGGATCGAGATTCCATACTTCGCGGTCATATCCTGGAACATCCGCCCCAGCCAGTCATTGGCGACGGTGGCGATCAGGTCCGGCACAATTCCGAGCTTGGCGCAGCAAAACGCCGCGGTGACGGCGTTGCCGCCGAACGAAACCGCATAGGCCGAGGCGACGTGTTTCTCATCGCCGGTCGGCATGTGGTCGGTAATGAAGGTCACGTCGATATAGGTTTGTCCAATGAATAGGGCCTGCATACGTTTCCCGTCATGGCTTAAAGTGGTCCCGGCCGGCGCTCGTACATTAGCACCGGTTATGCCGGATCATTCGCTGAAATTATTCGAAAACGCGGCCTCCATAATCGCTTGAGATAGGCAGGGGGGCGGACTACGACCAGTCCGGGGCGGTCAGTCCGCGCCGACCCAACGGCGACCGGCTTTCCTGGTTCCTGAGAGACGGGAAGGAGACACGATGACCACCGCCAGCCATACGCAAGGGCTTTTCTCGTGATTAGCGGTCTCGATCACGTCGTCGTGCTGGTCGAAGACGTCGAAGCCGGCGCAAGGGCTTACGAATTGCTGCTCGGGCGCGGCCCCGCGTGGCGCAATAGCGGCGAAGGCGCCGACCGCGTGATGTTCACGCTCGATAATATGACGCTGGAGCTGATGGCGCCGAGCGGCTTTAGCGTCGCCGCCGATCGCATTCGAGAAGTGATCAAGCGTTCGGGCGAAGGGCTCGCGAGCCTTTGTTTCCTGACCTCCGACATCGCCAAAACCCATCGCAGGCTCGATCGGCTCGCGCTCAAGCCCGATCCGATCGCCGAGGCCGAGAGCCGCGACCGCGATTCAGGCTCGACCTTGCAGTGGAAGCGGACGCGCGCCGCGACCGATCTGACGCGGGGTGTGCGTTTGTTCTTTCTCGAACTGGCAAAGCCGCGCCCGCCTTCGCCGGTCGTTTCAGCCGCGCCGATTTTAGGGCTGGATCACGTCGTCATTGCCACCGGCGACCCCGAACGCGCCGCGGCGCTTTATGGCGCGCGGCTGGGGCTCAATATGGCGCTCGATCGCTCGCATCAGGATTGGGGCCGGTTGATGTTTTTCCGCTGCGGCGACCTGATCGTCGAGCTGGTGCAGCGTCCAGGCGCGATTACCGAGCCGCTCCGTGACAAATTGTGGGGACTGAGCTGGCGCGTTGCCGACATCGAGGCGGCTCGCGCGCGGCTCGTGGCAGCGGGCATCGACGTCTCCGAAGTGCGCGCCGGCCGCAAACCCGACACGCGGGTGATGAGTGTGCGCGATGGCGCCTGCGGTATCAACACGCTGTTGCTGGAGCGAGCGGAAAGGGCGTGATTTTGTTTTCACCCTCCAGAGGAGGTAAGAGCAGCGGGCCCGCTTCATTCTCAAACCGCCCTTTGCATGCTACATGCGCCTTGTTCAACGAACGGCGGCAGCTTTGATCAGGACAAAACGAATACAAAAATGGCAGCGCGACCCGGAGGGGATGCGGCTTCGGATTCTCGAGGCCGCCAAGCAAGAATTCGCCGCTCACGGGCTTGCCGGCGCGCGCGTCGACCGGATCGCGGCGAATGCCGGTGCCAACAAGCGCATGCTCTACTACCATGTCGGCAACAAGGAGGAGCTTTATCTCGCCGTGCTCGAGGGCGCCTATGAGAAGATCAGGGCAGAGGAGCGCGGGCTTGATCTCGAGCATCTCGATCCGCCGAAGGCGATCGAGCGCCTGATCGACTTCACCTGGAATTATTTCCTGCGCAATCCCGAATTCCTGGCGTTGTTAAATACCGAGAACCTTGCGAAAGCCCGCCATCTCAAGCGCTCCGCCAAGGTCAAGTCGATGCACTCGCCGTTTGTCGAAATGATCGGCACCGTAGTCAGGCGCGGCATTGAAAGCGGCGATTTTGTCGTTGCGGTCGATCCGGTGCAGCTTTACATCTCGATCGCCGCCTTGTGCTTCTTCTATCTGTCAAACAGCGCGACCTTGAGCGTGATTTTCGGCCGCGATCTTCTCAACGAGGATGCGAGAGAGGAGCGCCTCGACCACATGGTTGCGTTGGTGCTCGCGGCCCTCACCGGCAAATCATTCACGACGCTTGGCAAGAAGAAGGCGCCGAAGATGCCTGTTCCGGCACAGCATACCGTCTAAACCTATCTTTCGTCGTCCCAGCGAACGCAGGGGACCACAGGCCTTGGGTTTTGCGAAGACCGTCTGACCACGGTGCATTTAGGTGGGGCCGCGGCGTATGGGCCCTGCGTTCGCAGGGGCGACGTGAATTTTTACATCCGCAAAACCGCTAGACAGTAATTATCCAGAGAGTTAATTTCCCAATTAAAGTTGGTAAAATCAGGAGGGGAAATTGGCCGAAGCGAACAGCCAGGGCGGCGTGTCGAAGGCCCTGAATGCGGCGTGGATCAGGCCGTTCTTGTTCCTGATTTTCATCGTCGTCGCCTGGGACTTGACGATCCGGTTGTTCAATATCCCGCCCTATCAAATTCCGGCGCCGGCCGATGTCGTCCTTGTGCTGTGGCAGGATTGGCCGGAACTTGCGCGGCAGTCCTGGCCCACGACTTACGCGACGATCTGCGGCTTCCTGTTGTCCGCGGCGTTTGGAATTCCGGCTGCCATGTTGATCGCGGGATCGAAAACGGTGGAGGGTTACGTCTATCCGCTGTTGGTATTCTCGCAATCGGTGCCGAAGATCGCGATCGCGCCCTTGTTTGTGGTCTGGTTCGGCTTCGGCATCTTCCCAAAAATCATCTCGGCCTTCCTGTTGGGATTTTTTCCGGTGGTGGTCTCCGCCGTGCAGGGGTTCAAGTCGGTCGATCCCGATATGGTGGATCTAGCGCGGGCGATGCAAGGCAGCCGTTTCCATGTGTTTCGCGCGGTCAACTTGCCGCATGCGATGCCGGCGATTTTTTCCGGGCTGAAAGTTTCGGTGACACTGGCTGTGGTCGGCGCCGTGGTCGGCGAATTCGTCGGCTCAAATTCGGGCATCGGCTATGTGCTGCAGCGCTCGATCGGAACCTTCGATCTGCCGACGATGTTTGCGGCGCTTGTGATCCTGGCGCTGCTCGGCGTCGTCTTGTTCTGGATCGTCGACCGGATCGAGCGCCTCGTGGTTCCCTGGCATGTAAGTCAGCGCGAGGACATTATTTTAGCCGCATGAACGAAAAGAGGTATAGGCCGTCATTGCGAGCCAACGGGTCGCGCGAATGCGCGCCCGATGACAAGCTCCGCGAAGCAATCCATGAATCCACTAGGGAGACATGGATCGCTTCGTCGCTATCGCTCCTCGCAATGACGAAAAATAACGATAGCGGAGGATGACATGGTGCGATGGGTGGCGGCGCTGGCGGCAGTGTTGATCGGAACGGTGCTGGCGGTCCCGCCGGCTGCGGCCGCGGACAAGGTTGTGCTGATGCTCAACTGGTATGTCTATGGCGAGCACGCGCCGTTCTATTACGGCAAGGCTAAAGGCATCTACGCGGCCGAGAATATCGACCTTGAGATTCAGGAAGGCCGCGGCTCTGCGGCGACCACGCAGGCCGTCGCCGCCAAGACCGCCGATTTCGGCTACGTCGACGTACCCACCATGATGCGCGCCGCCGTCAAGGGCGCGCCGGTGATTGCGACCGGCGTATTGCTGCAGACAAGTCCGATGTCGGTGATGGGTTTGGCCGAAAAGAACATCCGCAAGCCCGAAGACATCAAGGGCAAGACCGTTGCGATCACGCCGGCCGATTCGATGACGCAGATCTGGCCGCTGTTTCTGAAAAAGACCGGTTTGAAGGAAAGCGATTTCACCACCGTTGCCGGCGACGGTCAGACCAAGCTCAACGCCGTGATTAACGGGCAGGCCGATCTCTTGCTCGGCTATGTCATGGACCAGTCGATGAAGATCAAGGACGCCATCGGCAAGGAGGTCTACCCGATCAAGTTCGCCGACTACGGCATCAACATGGTGAGTTCCGGGATCATCGCCAATACGGATTACGTCAAGGCCAATGCCGACCTGGTCAGGCGCTTCATGTCGGCGACCACCAAGGCAGTTGAAGCCGCCGAAAAGGATCCGAAGGGCGCCGCGCAATCGATCCTCGATGCCAACCCGAAGGGCGGCAAGATCGATACGCTCACCCAAGGCTTTGAACTGACGATCCCGCTCTATCGGACGCCGGAAACCAAAGGCAAGCGGCCGTTCCAGGTGAGCGAGCAGAACATGACCGACACCGTCAATTTGATGGTCGAATATGGCGGCCTCGATGCCAAGGCAAAGGACAATCCGAAGGCGTTTTACAGCAATGAGTATTTGCCGAAATGACGCCTACGTCATTCCGGGATGGTGCGCGAGCACCAGACCCGGAATCTCGAGATTCCGGGTTCGATGCTTCGTATCGCCCCGGAATGACGGCGCTGAGTTGCTCCCTTGCTTTGCTCTTCGCAACGACGGTTACTCAACACCGCTCTTGAACGGAATGAGCTGAATGAACGCAGCGACCAATACCTCAGCGCCCAATCCATCGGCCGCGCATCTGCGCGTCGTGTCCGATCGCGGGGTTGCCGTGACGCCGGGAATTCAATTGTCCGGTGTTTCGAAAATCTACCGGTCGCGCGACGGCGATGTACCCTCGCTGCGGCCCTTGGACTTCCACATCAACACCGGCGAGTTCTTCGTCGTGGTCGGGCCGTCCGGCTGCGGCAAATCCACCTTGTTGAAAATGATCTCCGGGCTCTTGCCGCCCTCGAGCGGCGAGATTTTCGTCGAGGGTGAGAAGGTCGACAAGCCGCACGGCAATGTCGGCATTGTGTTCCAGAATTCGCTGCTGCTGCCCTGGCGCAACGTCCTCAACAACGTGATGCTGCCGATCGACATGAAGCGGCTGTCGCGCGAGGAGTATCTGCCGCGCGCCAGGGCGCTTTTGAAGCTGGTCGGGCTCGAGGGCTTTGAGAAGAAGCTGCCCTGGCAATTGTCCGGCGGCATGCAGCAACGCGCCTCGATCTGCCGCGCGCTGGTGCACGACCCCAAGATCATTCTGATGGACGAGCCGTTCGGCGCGCTCGATGCCATGACGCGCGAGCGCATGAACGTCGAATTGATGCGCATCCAGCGCGAGACCGGCAAAACCGTGCTCCTGATCACCCATTCGATTCCGGAAGCGGTATTCCTCGCCGACCGCGTGCTGGTCATGACCGAACGGCCCGGCGCGATTGCGGCGATCTACGATGTGCCGCTGCCGCGCCCGCGCTCGCTCGACGCCATGGCCGACCCCGCTTTTTCCGAACTGGTGCAGCGAATCCGCAAGCATTTCTTCGCTCAAAGCGCGATGGATTGAGGTCTTCACATCATGCTGCGTCTGGCCGTGCGTGACATTGCGCTTTTCGAGCGAGCGGTACGTTTTGCCCGGCCGTTCCGCTTTGGCGCGGTGGTCATCAATGCCGCTTCGCAGGCCTTTGTGCGCGCCGAGATCGAAATTGAGGGCAAGGGTACGTTCGTCGGCGCCGGCGCCGAACTATTGGTGCCCAAATGGTTCGACAAACGCGGCGGCCTTTCGCCGGAGCAAACCGTGGACGAACTGAGGCGCTCGTTGACAATCGCGCGCGGGCTTTATCTGGCCGGCTCAGGTTTCGACACGGCATTTGGCCTGCACGCCTTGCGCATCGGGGCGCAGGTCGAGGCCTGCGCGAGGGAAGACATCCCGTCGCTCGCGGCCGCCTATGGCCCGGCGGAGCTCGACAAGGCCATTCTCGACGCGCTGCTGCGCGGCGCCGGGGCGAATTTCTTCGACGGCATGGCCGGAAATGTCGCCGGCGTCGATGCACGGCTGTCGCCGGATCTCGGGGGAGGCGACATCACGCAATTTCTGGCGCAGCGCCGGCGGCTCGATCGCGTCGCCATCCGGCATACGGTGGGCCTCGACGACCCGGTGGAGGGGGAAGGCGGTGTCGCCGATGTCAACGAAAACGCCGGCGCGCGCTACTTCAAGCTCAAGCTCAACGGCGATCCCGAAGCGGACGCCGCGCGCCTCATCCTTATCGGCCATGAGCTCGCGACGCTGTCGCACGACTACCGCGTGACGCTGGATGCCAATGAGCAATATGCGGACCTGTCGGGTCTGCGCACACTGGTGCAGCGCCTCGGAAGCGACGATGCGCTTGCGGCGATCGCGGCGAAATTGCTCTATATCGAACAGCCGATGCCGCGCGATATCACCCGCGCCTCGCCGCTCGGCGAGCTCGCGTCTTGCGATTTCATCATCGACGAAGCCGACGATTGCTACGACGCATTTCCGGCGGCGCGCGCGCTCGGCTACCGCGGCATCTCGTCGAAATCCTGCAAAGGTCTCTACAAGTCCGTCATCAACGCGACCCGCGCCGCTAAATGGAGCGGCCGAAGCGAAACGTTTTTTGTCACCGGCGAGGACCTGACCTGTCAGGCCGGACTTGGTGTGCAGCAGGATCTCGCGCTCGGTGCCCTGATCGGCGTCACCCACGCCGAGCGCAATGGCCATCATTATGTCGACGGTTTTGGCGACACGCCGGCTGGGGAGGCCGAGGCGTTTCTCGCCGCGCACGCCGATCTCTACGAACGCCGCGGCAACGCGATCCGGCTGGCGATCCATGACGGCGACCTCTCGACGGAATTGCTGACCTCGCCGGGTTTTGCGACGAACGTGCACCCGCTATGGCAGGCGATGCCGCCGCTTCAACAACCAAAAGCAAAAATCCTGCAGGAGCAATCCATATGACGATGCAACGCCTCGGCGTGATCATGAACGGTGTCACCGGCCGCATGGGGCTCAACCAGCATTTGATCCGCTCGATCATCGCGATCCGCGATCAGGGCGGCGTGCAGCTCGCCAACGGCGATCGCGTCATGCCCGATCCGATTCTTGTCGGCCGCGACGCCGAGAAGGTCCAACGGCTCGCCAAGCGGTTCGCGGTCGAGCGCTGGACCACCGATCTTGACAAGGCGCTGGCGGACAAGGACGACGCCGTGTTTTTCGATGCTGCGACCACGCAGGCGCGGCCGTCTTTGCTGACCAAGGCCATCAATGCCGGCAAGCATGTCTATTGCGAAAAGCCGATCGCGACCAACCTCGAAGCGGCGGTGGCGGTGGTGAAGCTTGCCAACAGCAAAGGCCTCAAGCATGGCACCGTACAGGACAAGCTGTTCTTACCCGGGTTGAAAAAGCTCGCTTTCCTGCGCGACTCCGGCTTCTTCGGCCGCATGCTCGCCGTGCGCGGCGAGTTCGGCTACTGGGTGTTCGAGGGCGATTGGCAGGAAGCGCAGCGGCCGTCGTGGAACTACCGCAGCGAAGACGGCGGCGGTATCATCCTCGACATGGTCTGCCATTGGCGCTACGTGCTCGACAATCTGTTCGGGGAAGTCGAAAGCGTGAGCTGCCTCGGTTCGACGGACATTCCCGAGCGCTGGGACGAGAAGGGCAAGAAATATAAGGCGACCGCGGATGACACAGCTTACGCGACCTTCCGCCTCAAGGACGGCGTGATCGCCCATATCAACATGAGCTGGGCGACGCGGGTCTATCGCGACGATCTCGTCACCTTCCAGGTCGACGGCACCCACGGCTCGGCGGTGGCGGGTCTCACCGATTGCATGATCCAGGCGCGGCAGGCGACGCCGCGGCCGGTGTGGAACCCGGACGAAAAGCGCCTGCACGATTTCTACGCCGACTGGCAGAAGCTGCCGGAAAACGCGACCTACGATAACGGCTTCAAGGAGCAGTGGGAAATGTTCATCCGCCACGTCTGTGACGACGCGCCCTACAAATTCACGCTGTTGGAGGGCGCCAAGGGCGTGCAGCTCGCCGAATGCGCGTTGCAGAGCTGGCGCGAGCGGCGCTGGGTCGATGTCGCGCCGATCAAGGTGTGAGGGCACGACATGAACAAGCCGGTCGTTCCGGACTCCGCGCTGTCGCTCAAATTGCCTGCCGCGGATGGCAGGATCGAAACATATCGCCTGGCGGCAGCGCGCGCGTTTCCGGCAAGGCTTGAAGGCACGCTGAACCGCGTGGCATTTTCCGCCGCGCATGTGGTTTCCGATCCGCGTGCCGACGTCGATCCCTGGCTGACCGCGGCGATCGACTGGGACAAGACCATCGCGTTTCGCGAATACATCTGGGACCTCGGCCTTGGAGTTGCCGAAGCCATGGACACCGCGCAACGCGGCATGGGACTCGACTGGCCGTCCTCGCTGGAATTGATCAAGCGCTCGGTGAGGGCGGCAAAGCTTCGCGGCAACGCGCTGGTGTTTTCCGGCGCCGGCACCGATCACCTCGCGCCTGACGACGCCAAAAATCTCGACGACGTGATCCGTGCCTATGAGGAGCAAATCGGGAAGATCGAGAAGGCCGGCGGGCGCATCATTCTGATGGCCTCGCGCGCGCTCGCCAAAATCGGCCGCAGCCCCGACGACTACGCCAAAGTGTACGACCGCGTGCTGTCGCAGGTGGCCGAGCCGGTGATCATCCACTGGCTTGGCGACATGTTCGATCCGGCGCTTTCGAATTACTGGGGCGCGCCGGACCTCGACCGGGCGATGGATATCGCCGTTGGCGTCGTCAACGCCAACGCGTCGAAGGTGGACGGCGTCAAGGTCTCGTTGCTCGACAAGCAGCGCGAGATCGACATGCGGCGCCGGCTCGACAAGAACGTGAAGATGTATACCGGCGACGATTTCAATTATGCCGAACTGATCGCCGGCGACGAGCAGGGATTTTCGCACGCGCTGCTCGGCATTTTCGACGCCATTGCGCCCGCCGCTTCCTATGCGCTGTCGAGGCTCGCCGCCGGCGACGCGGTAGCGTTCCACGACGTGCTCGGCCCGACCGTGCCGCTGTCGCGGCACATCTTTAAGGCGCCGACGCGGTTCTACAAGACGGGCATTGTGTTCATGGCCTATCTCAACGGGCACCAGGATCATTTCACGATGGTCGGCGGGCAGGAGAGCACGCGTTCGACGCTGCATCTGGCCGAGCTGTTCCGGCTGGCGGACCGGGCGGGCCTGCTCGCCAATCCTGAACTCGCGACGCGGCGCATGAAAGCGGTGCTCGCGGTTCGCGGTTTAGAGCCCTGATGCGCGACTTTTCCGCCGATCACCGCTGGCTGTCGCTCAATACCGCGACCGTGCGCAAGCAAGGCGATCTGTTGCAGATCATCGACGCCTGCGCGCGGCACGGCATCCGCGCCATCGATCCCTGGCGCGACCAGGTCGCGGCCGTTGGTCTCGACCGTGCGGCGCGCGCGGTGCGCGATGCAGGGCTCGAGCTTTCAGGCTATTGCCGGGGTGGTATGTTCACGGCCGACGCCGCGCATCGGGATGCGGCTCGCGACGACAATCGCCGGGCGGTCGACGAGGCCAAGGCATTGGGCGCGCCCTGCATTGTGCTCGTGGTTGGCGGCTTGCCGCAATATTCGCGGCCGGGAAGTGCTTCCTCGAAGGATATTGCCGCCGCGCGGGCGCAGGTCGAGGACGCTATCGCCGAAATGATGGAATATGCACGCGGCGCGAAAATTCCGCTCGCGATCGAGCCGTTGCATCCGGCCTACGCGGCCGACCGCGCGTGCGTGAACACGACCAAACAGGCACTCGATATTTGCGACCGCCTCGACCCGAAGCGCACCGGCGTGCTCGGCGTCGCGCTCGACGTCTATCATATCTGGTGGGACGTAGAATTACTGCCGCAAATTTCCCGCGCCGGAAAAGATCGTCTGATGGCGCTTCACGTTTGCGACTGGCTGGTGCCGACCAGGGATATTCTCAACGACCGCGGCATGATGGGCGACGGCGTGATCGACATCAAATCGCTGCGCCGCGCGGTCGAGGCGCAAGGCTTTGCCGGCTATTGCGAGATCGAGATCTTCTCCAACGACTGGTGGGCAAGGCCGATCGATGAAGTCTTGCGGACCTGCATCGAGCGGCATCGTTCGGTGGTGTAACAAAAGCCCACTCGCAATCGAACTTTAAGGGCCTGCACCGCGCCGCCGGCGGGGCAGCGTCCATTTCCCAGGAGGAAGAGAGAGAATGATCGGGGAAGTGATCGTCATCGGAGATTTGAAGATGCGCGAAGGCGCGTCTCAGGAGGAATACGACCGTTTGGGCGAGCGCATGTACGGTATCGTCAGCAATCTTCCCGGCTTTCAGTCGGTCAAGACGTTCAAGGCGGATGATGGCGAGGAAATAACCATCTTCCGGTTCGCCTCCGAAGCGGCACTGGAGACCTGGCGCACCCATCCCGATCATGTGGAAACCATGAAGCGAGGGCACGCCGAGTTCTACTCCAGCGGCTTTCTCCAGATATGCAAGGTGATCCGTGAAATCGGGCCATTCAAGCATATTTGAGGCGTCGATGGGCCGGATGGAGGCTCACCGCACATGCGACGCGCGCCAGGATGGGCTTTCGGCGGCCAGCACGGGATGATTGAGGGTCGGCAATTGCAGGCGGCGCGCGATCGCGGAGGGAGTGGGCGCCGAAGTGAGAAGGCCCGCGACGAGATTGTGCACGGCGGTCAGATTCGACCGGAAAGTCCGTTTGGCAAATCCTGATGCGGCGACATAGCGGCGGGCGGTCTCTTCGAAGGGCTCCGGAGCTTGTCCGCCGACTTCGAGCACCGCGTTCGTCGGCGCGCCAACGCCGAAGGCGTTGCGCTGGTAATCCAGCAGGAAATAGGAAAGCTCCTCGATCACGAACTCGCTGATGCCGAGCGATTTGGCCACTTTGAAAAACAGTTTCATCGGCACGTCCTGATAGGTCACCTTTCGGCCGAGCGCCTTGCCGATCGCCGACGCGATCTCCTCCGGCGACAACAGGCGCGGTCCGGTCGGGCGATAGCTCTTGCCGATATGCGGCGCCGGATTGGTCAGCGCGCCGACGACGACGCGGGCGATGTCTTCGTTCGACGGCGGAGCGTTGAGGCCCTTGCCGAGCGGCAGCCCCATCAGGCCGAAATGCGCCATCGGCTCGAGCGCCGCCATGTAATTGTCGGCGAAGAAGCCGGGATTGATGGTAACGACATCGAGGTTCGGCGCCCATTGAAAGATATTGTCGCTGAGCCATTTTTCGCGGGAGTGCGCGGCCGGATGGTCGGGGCTTGCGACCCACTGGCTCAACGCCACGACCGCTTCCAGCTTAGCGTCCTGCGCTGCGGCGGCAAACAGCGACGCGCGCCGCAACGTGCCTGGCTCTAGCGGCGGACAAAAATAGGCGCGCTGGACACCGCTCATGGCGGAGCGCAGGTCGGTCATGTCCTCAAGCGAGCCGATGACGATCTGCGCACCGTGTTTTTTGAGAGCCTCGCTGCGGGCGTCCGCCCGGTGCACCAGCGCCCGCACCGGAAATCCTCTTGTCATGAGCTGCGCGATGGTCGCGCCGCCCGTCTTGCCGGTAGCCCCGGTCACCAAAATGGTTGGCTTTTGCATTGGTTTGATCCTCGCATCCGCAGCGCCCGGCGCTGCCATCTCCACGGACCGTATGGGCGTGCGGTAGGCGCCGCAATTACGTGAGGGGTAATTGAGTTGGCCCCGCTGGAGGCATATGTTGCCGGCAATGAAGAGTGGCTTCGGCTCCATCCTGAGCGAATGGCGTGCCGTTCGGCGGCTCAGTCAGCTCGACTTGGCATTGCTCACCGGTATCTCGCAAAGGCACATCAGCTTCGTCGAGTCGGGCCGCGCACAGCCAAGCCGCGACATGATCTTCAAGCTGGCCGACGGACTCGATCTTCCGTTGCGGGCGCGCAACGACCTCTTTCTCGCCGCCGGATACGCGCCGGCCTATCCGGAGCGCCGGCTTGAGCTTGCGGAGATGAAGGCCGCGCGGCAGGCGCTTGAGATGATCCTCAAGCATCACGAGCCCTATCCTGCGGTCGTCACGGACGGCAACTGGAATATCGTCATGCAAAATGCCGCCGCCTCGCGCATCGTTGCCTATTGCGTCGGGGCTAAGGCAATGCGGCAGCTTTTCCCCGACGGCGTCGTCAACTTCATGCACCTGATGTTTTCACCCGACGGGTTGCGGCCGCACGTCCTGAACTGGACGCATACGCGGGCCGCGCTGCTAAATCGGCTGCGCCGTGAATCGGCCGGGAGCTCCGGTTCGGCTTCCGAGGCGCTGCGGCGCAAGTTCGATTCCGATGCGCCGGCGCCAGCCGCCGAGATCACGCTTCATGACGAACGCCTCGACCCGATGCTCTCGCTCGAACTATCGGTCGGCGATGCCCGGCTTCGATTGTTCAACACGTTCACGACATTTGGAACGCCGCAGGACGTCCTGTTGCAGGAATTGCGCATCGACATGTCGTTTCCGGCCGATGAGGCGAGCAGAAGCTTCCTCGATGCGGCAGCGGAAGTTGGCGTCGAGGGCGCGCTGAATGTTCAAGAGAACGCGCAGTCGAAGCGAATCCACCGATGACGCGGCTTTGACCGAGGACATTGTTGGCCGCTCCCTTATTTCCTTTCCGCTGCCTCGCCGCCGACGATGGTCGAGCCCGTTCCCTCGCAGCTATTGGCGCCGTAGCGGACGAATTTTTGCACGCGCTTTCCGGTGTCCACTTCGCCGGTGTAGATATTGCCCTGGCTATCCACGCTGACCTGATGCAGCCAGTGGAAATCGCCGGCCATCCGGCCGCCATGTCCGAGACGCCCGAGCTGCTCCAGATTGTCGCGGCTCAGGATGTAGATCGTCTGGTTGGTGTTGTCGCCGACGTAAAGACAGGTTTGCGTCTTGTCGGGCGAGAAGTTCATCGAAACCGCCGTGCCCGGCATCACCGGTTGGGTGTAGGTGTTGGCGCTGACAAAGCGTTCAGTCACGAAGGCGCATTTGCCTGCCTCGCCATTCGGATTGCTGCATTCCTTTCCGAGCGCGGGATCCTTGCCGTCGAAAACCTGGATGCGGTCATTGCCGCGGTCGCAGACGTAAATCTTGCCGTCATCGGCGATCTTCACGCAGTGCACCGGGTTACGAAAGAACGCCGGTTTCTTCTCGCTCCTTACAGAGGCCTGCGGCCACGTGCCGGCCGCTGCTGCGGCGGCATCGTCGACTGGATTGTTTCCATAGGCGCCGAAATGACCGATATACTTGCCGGTGTCGGCATCGACGATGAGAAGGCGCCGATTGGCGTATCCGTCGGCGATGTAAAGGCGATTGGTCTTGGGGTCCACCACCATGTCGGCCGGCCGGTAGAGCAGCGGCGTGCCGTTCAGTCCGCCGTCCTTGCTGTTGCTATCGGGCGCGGTCGGCGTGCCGCCGATCCGCATTTTGAAATTGCCGTTCATGTCGAACTTCAAGATGAAGCCGTCGCCGCCGGCCTTGTTGGTGGTCCAGGGAATTTGCTTGTCGCCTGGCTTGGGCGCGGCCGCGTTGCCGGCGATCCAGACATTATCCTTCTGGTCGACGTAGATGCCGTGTTCGACGTTCGGCCAGATGCAACCGTCTTCGGTCTTGCATCTGCCGCCGATGAAGCCGGGATCGGATGGACCGCCCCAGGCGCGCAACAACTTGCCTTCGCCATCGAACTCCAGCAGCGAGGGCGCCGCGCGGCAGCAGTCCGCGCCAAAACCGTTGACCCGCGCAAAGCCGAGCCCGTTGACCGGCTGCCCCTTGGCGTCGGTCGCACCCGGTATCGCCGGTTCGAGCCCGACCTCGTCGTCGTTGAGCGTGCGCGGGCGATTGTAGACCCAGACATGGTCGTGATGATCCACATAGAGCCCGCCGATCTGTCCGAGCAGCCAACTGTGGGGTAGTGGCCTTGGCCAGACGGGATCGACGACATAGTCCGGCGTTTTGCCGGTTTTGGATCGGTCGTAAACGCCTGTCTGCTTGAACAACAGATCGAGCATGGCGCCATTCTTGAGGGGTCCTGCATCGCTGGCCGCAGCGGGTGCGGCCAGAAGACCCGCAATCAAACACGAAAGCAGCGATGCGATTTTTGGTGCTTTTTTCATCCCTGGCTCTTTTCTTGTTATGAGAGAAAAAATCCTCTTATGAGGGGAAAAATCCTCGTCGGAATTCCACGGCCTGTCAATTCACGCTTGCCCGTTCGAAAGCTCCTCAACCAATGGTGCACGGCACGCTCAAAAATCCGCGAAAGCGGGCGCGGCCGCCGCGTAAAGGTGGACCCTTCAAGGCATAGGCGGGAAACCGCGCCAGAAATCGCGAAAGCGCAATCGCGCCTTCGAGCCGCGCCAGCGCCATGCCGGCGCATTGATGCGCGCCGCTGCCGAAGGCGAGATGCCGGTTGGGGTTGCGGGTAACGTCGAATTTCTCCGGGTCGGCAAATTGCAGGGGATCGCGGTTGGCCGCGCCAATGCACAGCGTCACGGAGGTGCCGGCCTCCAGCGTCACGCCGCCGAGTTCGACGCGCTCGGTCGTCATGCGGTTGCCGAACTGGTTCGAACTCTCGAACCTCAGGACTTCCTCGACCGCGCTTTTGATCAAAGCGGGATTTTCGATCAGCCGTTTCCTTTCCGTCGGGTTCTCCGAGAGCGCCACCAGCCCGTTGCCGATCAAATTGGTGGTGGTTTCATGCCCCGCGTTGAGCAGGAAGATGCAGTTGTGCAGCAGCTCCTTTTCGGTCAGCCGCTCGCCATTTTCCTCGCCCTGGATCAGGCGCGTCAGCACGTCGCGCTCGGGGTTGCCGGGCTTTGCCCGCCGCCGCCCGACCAGAATTTCCAAATAATCAAGAAATTCTCGCACCGCGTTGTTGCCGCGCGTAAATACTTCAGTGCCGATCACCGGCTCGAGCGCCCCCAGGATCGCCAGCGACCAGCCCCGCAGCGGCCCGCGTTCTTGTTGCGGCACGCCGAGCAGGTTGCCGATCACTTCGATCGGGATCGCGGCGGCAAAATCCTCGATCAGATCGGCATCGCCTTTGTCGGCAAGGGCATCGAGCAGCCGGTCCACCAGGGCAATCAGGTTGGGCTCCATTTCGGCGATCGCCCGCGGCGACAACGCGCCCATGATCAGCCGCCGCACGCGGGTATGTGCGGGCGGATCGTTGAAGACGAGGCTCGTGGTATGGTGATCGTAGAGCAGGGATGCGCCATATTTCGGCGCGAATTCCTTTTTCTTGTCAGAGCTGAAGACCTTGGTGTTCTTGTAGGCCGTGAGCAGGTCGTCGTAACGGGTCAGGAAGTAGGACCCGTTGGGCATGCGCTTGACCGGCTCCTGCTCCCGCAGTGCACGATAGGTCGGAAATGGATCGGCATAGAATTCGCCGGTCAATTTCTCGATGTCGAAACGGGCCGCCAGCTCTCGCGCGTTCGCATTCATGCTGCCATACTCTTCAGGAGAGACCGATATGCCGTTTTCGCTCTTTCGGAAAGCGCGGCTTTCTCTACAGTCCCGCGTCGAAATGTAGCCGCTGATCCAACGGAAATGAAAATGCACGCCCGTAGCGAAGCGTCCGCCGAAACCCCGCCCTCCTGGCCGGAGGATATTTTTTCGATTTTGCAGCGCTTCGATGCCCGTCAGGTTCCCTATGTGCCGGATGCCGGTCATTCGCAACTGATCGAGCGCGTGCTGAAGACGCCTTCGATGCGCGCGGTGCCGCTGACGACCGAAGAAGAGGGCGTGGCGCTGTTGGCCGGAGCCTGGGCGGGTGGTGAGCGCGGCGTTCTGTTGATGCAGTCGAGCGGCGTCGGCAATTGCGTGAACATGTTCGCGCTGACCCAGATCCTCCGATTTCCGTTCCTGACGCTCGTAACCATGCGCGGCGAATGGGGCGAGTTCAATCCGTGGCAGGTGCCGATGGGCTCGTCCACCGCCGGTGTGTTCGAATTGTCAGGGATCAAGGTGCTGCGGGCTTCGCACGGAAACGAGGTGCGCGAGGTGGTCGAGGCCGCCGCCGGCCAGGCTTACAATGCCTGCACGCCGACGGCCGTGCTGTTGTCGCAGCGGCTGATCGGCGCAAAGGTCTTTACGAAATGAGCAAGGCAAATCTTCTCGAGCGGCGCAGCGTGGTCTCCGCCCTGCTGGCCGGACGCAAAGATGCGATCGTCGTCGGTGGCCTCGGCGCCTCGACCTACGATATCGCCGCCGCCGGCGATCACGACCGCAACTTTTATCTGTGGGGCGCCATGGGCGGCGCCGTCATGATCGGGCTCGGCGTTGCGCTTGCCCAACCGAAGCTTCCGGTCGTGGTGATTACGGGCGACGGCGAGATGCTGATGGGGATCGGGAGCCTTGCGACCGTCGGCCTGCAAAAGCCGGGCAACCTCACCATCGTCGTGCTCGACAATGAGGTTTATGGCGAAACCGGCGGGCAGGCGAGCCACACGGGGGGGACCGTCGACCTTGTCGGCGTGGCCAAGGCTTGCGGGATCGCGGATGCGCGGGCGCTGGCGACGATGGGCGAGATCGAAGCCTTTGCGCCATCCATGCAAGACGTCTCGACCGGGCCGCGTTTCGCCAGCATCAAGATCGACAGCGCCAATCTTGAACGCGTGCTCGCGAGCCGCGACGGCAGCTTCATCGTGACACGGATCCGCAGCGCGCTCGGGTTCGCCCCGATCTAGGTCATTCCTTGGTGCGCCGCAGCAATGTTTATTGACATTTGTCGGAGGTGAGTGCTTACTCACAAGCATGAGCACCCTCCGTATGACCAGCGATCTCAGGCGCCAACTGATATTGAGCGCCGCCAAGCGATGCTTTGCGCGCCACGGCTTCGCCGGCACCACGACCAAGAGCGTCGCGGCGGCCGCCTCGATTTCGGAAGGACTGCTGTTCAAACATTTCCCGACCAAATCAGCGCTTTACGCGGAAATCCTCAGCGAAGAATGCGAGGCCGATCCTGCGCTGCATCGCTTGCTTGAACTCGAGCCGTCGACCAGGACGCTGGTGGTCCTGATCCGCGAAATGGTGCGCCATTTCCAGGAGGTGGCGGAGACGCCCGATCAGCAGGAAGCCCAGCGCCTGCGCCTGATGCTCACGAGCCATCTCGACGACGGCGAATTTGCCCGCCTGATCTATGGAAAGATCGCGGACTGGATCGGACCGATGTTCACCGCGTCGCTCGAGCGCGCGGCAGCGGCGGGAGACGCGACACCAATTGGGCGCGAGCCGATGAACCTGTTCTGGTTTGCCCATCACACGGTGTTGATGTCGGCGCTGACACGGTTGCCTTCCACGCCGTGTCTTTCCTACGGCGACGCCGGCGGTCTCGAGCGGCAGCTTTGCGAATTCATTCTCCGTGGAATTGGCCTCAACGAAACCGCGATTGTCGCTTGCCTCGACGACCATGATTTGTCGGGGGATGTGGGGCAGCCGGCCATTTCAGAAGGTGCATGAGATGAACGTTGTAACCGAAGCCAATATTGCCGGCCGGCCCGTTACCGATAAGCCGCGCGCCCGTCCAGTCCGGATGGTGCGCTGGTTCATCATTGTTGGGTGTTTGCTGGCCGCGGTCGCAGGCGGGATTGTCTATTTCGAACACTGGCGATCCGAGTTGATCAAGAACATCTTCGCCCAAAACAAGCCGCCGCCGGCAACGGTGACCGTCGTCGAAGCCAAGTCGGAAGTGATTCCAAATCTGATGACCGCGGTCGGCGATCTCGCCGCCGTGCATCAGGTGAATGTCACCCCCGATGTCTCCGGGCGCATCACCGACATCATGTTTGTCGCTGGCGCGTCGGTGAAAGCCGGCAGTCCGCTGGTGCAATTGTTCGATGGTCCCGAGCAGGGCGACCTCGCAAGCTACAAGGCGCAGGCAATCGGCGCCCAGCTAGCGCTGGATCGCGCCAAGCAATTGGCGGCCCGCCAGTTCGGCCCACAATCAACGGTCGACGCCGCGCAGGCCACCTATGACCAGGCCAATGCCGGCATTGCCAAGACTGAAGCCATCATTTCGCAGAAGCTGGTGCGCGCACCATTCGACGGCGAACTGGGCGTCCGCCATGTCGAAGTCGGCCAGTTCCTCACCGCCGGAACGCAGATCGTGACGTTGACGGACCTTTCGCAATTGTATGCCAATTTCACCGTGCCGGAGAAGGGCAGCGCGGCACTCAAGGTCGGCCAGACCGTGCGCATCGCGGTTGACGCTTACCCTGGTCGGACCTTTGAGGGCAAGATCAACGCGATCGAGCCCCAGATCGCCGCCGATACCCGCAACATCCGCGTTCAGGCCACGATCGACAACCCCGACCACATCCTCAAGCCCGGCATGTTCTCCACGACGACGGTGGTGCTGCCGGACAAGCCGCCGGCGATTACCGTTCCCGAGACCGCCGTCGATTATACGCTTTACGGCGATTCGGTTTTCCTCATCGCCGAAAAGAAGGGCGATGACGGCAAGACCGGCCTGACTGCCGTGCGTACCTTCGTGCGGACCGGCAACCGGGTCGACGGCCGCGCCGAGATTCTCAGCGGGCTCAAGCCCGGCGATCGCGTGGTCGCACTCGGCCAGCTCAAGCTGCAATCGGGAAGCGCAGTGGTGATCTCGACCGACCCGCCGCCGCCAATTCCGGCGACCCCGCCGCGTTACTGATCACCCGCCAACTTAAGAGCCGGAGCTATCGCGATGGTCTGGACCGATATTTTCATCAAGCGGCCCGTGCTGTCGGTGGTCGTCAGTCTGTTGATCCTTCTGATCGGCCTTCGGGCGGCGACCGTGCTGCCGATCCGGCAATATCCGAAGCTGTCGAACACCGTGGTGAACGTCACCACCGTCTATCCCGGCGCTTCCCCGGAGTTGATCCAGGGCTTCATCACCACGCCGATCGAACAGGCCGTCGCGTCCGCCGAAGGCGTCGACTACATGACGTCATCGTCGGTGCTCGGGACCAGCACCATCCAGGTCTTTATCAAGCTGAATTTCGACCCGAACCAGGCCTTGACCGAGGTTCTCGCCAAGGTGAACTCGGTCAAATACCTCATCCCGAAGGAATCATTCGATCCGATCGTCACCAAGACGACCGGCCAGACCACCGCGGTGATGTATATCGGCTTCTCCAGCGAGGTGCTGTCGGGCTCGGCGATCTCGGATTATCTGACGCGCGTGGTGCAGCCGGTGCTCTCCACCGTCGACGGCGTCGCATCGGCCGATATTCTGGGCGGGCAAACTTTCGCGATGCGGCTGTGGCTCGATCCGGTCCGCATGGCCGGCCGTAATGTTTCGGCGGCGGATGTTTCGGCGGCCATTGCCGCCAACAATTTCCAGGCAGCGGCCGGTCAGTCCAAGGGCTTTTTCATCGTTTCCAACGTCTCGGCCAACACCGATCTTAAGAACCTCGATCAGTTCAAGCGGATGATCGTCAAATCCAAGGACGGCGGCTTTGTCCGGATCGAGGATATTGCCAACGTCGAACTTGCCGCACAGAGCACCGACGCCAGCGTCGCCTTCAACGGCGAGCACGCGATCTTCATCGGCGTGCAGGCCACCCCGCAAGGCAACCCACTGACGCTAGTGAAGGGTGTCCGTGCGCTGTTCCCGGAGATCGAACGCAATCTGCCGCCGTCGATGAAGATGAAGGTGGCTTACGATTCCACCAAGTTCATCCAATCCTCGATCGACGAGGTGGAAAAGACGCTGGGTGAGGCGGTCATCATCGTGGTGGTGGTGATCTTCCTGTTCCTTGCCTCTTTCCGTTCGGTGCTGATCCCGGTGGTGACGATACCGTTGTCGTTGATCGGCGTCTGCAGCCTGATGCTGATTGCGGGATTTAGCTTCAACCTGTTGACGCTGCTCGCCATGGTGCTCGCGATCGGCCTTGTCGTCGACGACGCCATCGTGGTGGTTGAAAACATCCATCGGCATCTCGAAGAGGGCAAGCCGCCGGTGCAGGCGGCGATGCAGGGCGCGCGCGAGATCGTCAGTCCCGTCATCTCCATGACCATTACGCTCGCCGCGGTGTATGCGCCGATCGGATTCCTCGGCGGACTCACCGGCTCACTGTTCCGGGAATTTGCCTTCACGCTGGCGGGCTCGGTGATCGTGTCCGGCGTGATCGCGCTCACGCTCTCGCCGATGATGTGCTCGGTGTTCCTCAAGAGCGCCGAGGAGTCTCGTTTTGCCAAACTAGTGAACCGGGTGTTCGGTGCGATGACGCGCTGGTATGGCCGCCAGCTCGACCGCTCGCTCGACTATCGTCCGGTCACGGCGCTGTTCGCGCTGACGATCCTGGGGCTGGTGGGATTCCTTTATTTGCACACGAAGAAGGAACTCGCGCCCGAAGAAGACCAGGGCATCGTGTTCGCGCTGGTGAAGGGGCCGAAATACGCCAACATCGATTATCTGGATTTTTACGGCGAGAAGCTGGACAAGGCATTTGCCAGCTTCCCTGAAACCGACCTGCGCTTTGTCTTAAACGGCATCAACGGCCCGCAAAACGGCATCGCCGGCATGCTGCTCCAGCCGTGGGACGAGCGCCAACGCTCCTCGATCAAGCTCAAGCCGCTGGTGCAGGCGCGGCTCAGCAAGATCGAAGGCGTCAACGCCTTCGCCTTCAACCTGCCGCCGCTGCCCGGCGGCCCCGGCGGCTTGCCGGTCCAAATGGTCATCAATTCGACCAATGGTTTCCAGGCGGTTTATGAACAAATGGTCAAATTGAAGGATGCCGCGCGCAAGAGCGGGCTGTTCATCGTTTCCGACAGCGATCTCGACTTCAACCAGCCGGTGGTGCGGGTCAAGGTCGACCGCGCGAAGGCAAGCGATCTTGGTCTGACCATGCTCAATATCGGCAATACGCTGGCGACCATGCTCGGCGGAAACTATGTCAACCGCTTCAACCTCGAGGGACGCTCCTATCAGGTCATCCCGCAGGTGCCGCGCGAAAACCGCCTCTCGCCCGAGGCGCTCGGCCAGTATTATCTGTCGACCCCAACCGGCCAGCAGATCCCGCTTTCGACCGTGGTTTCGATCGAGACCGCAACCGACCCGAACGCGCTGACCCATTACAACCAGTTGAACTCCGCAACCTTCGCAGCGGTGCCGGTGCCGGGGGTGACCGTAGGGCAGGCGGTGGATTTCCTCGAGGGCGAAGCGAAGAAGCTGCCGGCCGGTTACAGCCACGATTATCTCGCCGACGCCCGGCAATATGTGCAGGAGGGCAATCAGCTCGCGATCACCTTCGGCTTTGCGCTGATCATCATCTTCCTGGTGCTGGCGGCACAGTTCGAAAGTCTGCGTGACCCGCTGGTGATCATGATCAGCGTTCCGATGGCGATCGTGGGCGCGTTGATCCCGCTGTTCTTCGGCGCGGCGACGATGAATATCTATACGCAGGTCGGATTGCTAACGCTGGTGGGTCTCATCAGCAAGCACGGGATTCTGATGGTGGAATTCGCCAACGAGCTGCAACTCAATGAGGGGCTGGATCGCCGTTCCGCCATCGAAATGGCGGCCCGCGTCCGGTTGCGGCCGATCCTGATGACGACCGCGGCAATGGTCACCGGCCTGTTTCCGCTGCTCACCGCCTCGGGCGCGGGCGCGGCGAGCCGGTTCTCGATCGGTCTGGTCGTCGTCGCCGGCATGACCATCGGAACCTTGTTCACGCTGTTTGTGCTGCCCGCGGTTTATGTGGCGATTGCGACCGATCACCGGGCCGGGGCCGAATCCGAGCGCGCCCGGGAGATCGCCGAGTTCGATCGCGCGCCCAAGACGCTGAGGCCTACTTAGGGCCCGCCCGTAGAGGGGCCTGGCCGGCGGCGTTTTCCCGCCGGTCCGGCCGCGCCACGGCAAGAGACAAGGCCGCGCCTTCTTGCTAAACAGGCCGGGATGAGCATCTCCATCCACCCCGACGCCGATGGCAGGGCGCTGGCGGCGCCGCCTGCGGCCAGCGCTACGCCCGCGGCCAAGCCGTCTGGAACCCGGATCCGCAGCCGGCTTTTTACTAAGTATGTCGCGCTGTTCGTCGCCGTGGTGGCCATCGCCCTGCTGTCCAACGGGATTTTCGAGGTTTTCTTCTATTATCGCGAGCATAAGGCATCGCTGATCCGCATCCAGCACGAGCAGGCCGAGGCGGCGGCGGCCAAGATCAGCCAGTTCATCAAGGAAATCGAAAGCCAGCTCGGCTGGACCACCCAATTGCCGTGGTCGGCGGGCTCGATCGAGCAGCGCCGCTTCGACGCCTTGCGCCTGCTGCGGCAGGTGCCGGCCATCACCGAGCTGGCGCAGGTCGATTCGACCGGCAAGGAACGCCTGAGAGTATCGCGCCTCGCCATGGACGTGGTCGACTCAGGCCTCGACCTTTCCAAGGATTCGAAATTCACCGAGGCCGTCGCCCACAAGGTTTACTACGGGCCGGTGTATTTCCGGCGGGAGTCGGAGCCCTACATGACGCTGTCGCTGGCGGGCACCCGCAAGGACGCCGGCGTCAGCATCGCCGAGGTCAATCTCAAGCTGATCTGGGATGTGGTGTCGCAGATCAAGGTCGGCGAACGCGGCCACGCTTACGTCGTCGGCGCCGCCGGACGGCTGATCGCCCATCCCGACATCAGCCTGGTGCTCCGCAACACCGACATGTCGAAGCTCGTGCAGGTGCAGGCGGCGCAGGCCGGCAACACCGGTGCCGACCTCGAATCGCTGCAGGGCACCAAGAACATCCAGGGACAGGAAGTGCTGACGGCGTCCGCGCCGATTGCGCCGCTTGGCTGGACGATGTTCGTCGAATTGCCGGTGGAAGAGGCCTACGCCTCGCTTTACGCCGCCCTGCAGCGCCTCGCCATCGTGCTGGCGGCGGCCTCGGCCTTTGCGGTGCTGGCGGGGGTATTCCTGGCCCGCCGCATGGTCGGCCCGATTCAGGCCCTGCGCGCCGGCGCCGAGCGCATCGGCAGCGGCGATTTCGCGCAGCGCATCTCGATTCCGACCGGCGACGAGCTGGAAGGACTCGCCAATCAATTCAACGAGATGGGCGCAAGACTTCAAGAATCCTATGCGGACTTGGAGAACAAGGTCGAGCAGCGGACCGCCGAACTGACCGAAACTTTACAGCAGCAGACCGCGACCGCCGAGGTCCTCAAGGTCATCAGCCGCTCGGCGTTTGATTTGCAGCCCGTTCTCGACACCATCGTTCAGACGGCCAGTCGACTTTGCGAGGCGGAGTATGCCCTGATCTTCAAGCTGGAAGGCGACAAGTTCACGATAGCCTCCTCCAACAATGCCGCGGCGGCTTTCGTCAAGCATGCGGCCGAGCATCCCATTCCGCAGGGGCGGGGCTCTCTGGTCGGCCGCACTGCGCTTGAACGGAAGGTGGTCCATATACCGGATTGCCTGGCCGATCCCGAATATGTGAATTTGGATTACCAAGCTGTTGGTCATCACCGTACCATGCTCGGCGTTCCGTTGTTGCGAGAGGGCGTACCGGTTGGCGTCATCTCTCTTATGCGAAACGCCGTGAAGCCGTTTACCGAAAAGCAGATTGAACTTGTCACGACCTTCGCCGACCAGGCGGTCATCGCCCTGCAGAACGTGCGACTGTTCGAAGAAGTTCAGGCGCGCACGACAGATTTGCAAGAATCGCTGCAGCAGCAGACCGCGACCGCCGACGTGTTGAAAGTCATCAGCCGCTCGGCGTTCGACCTGAAATCTGTGCTCACGACCCTGACCGAGTCGGCGAAGTCGTTGTGCGGCGCATCGCTTGGAATCATTATGCTGCGCGACGGCGAGGTGATGCGGCTGCGGGCCGAATCCGGCTGCACGCAGGCCTTTGTCGATTTTATGGATACCCACCCGATCAAGCCTGGTCGTGAAACAATCACCGGCCGAATCTTTATGGACGGTAAGCTTGTCCACGTCGCGGATGTGGAACGCGACGTGGAGTATAATTTCGGCAACGCCCCCGCAATCGGCGCCTATCGGGCGGTGCTCGCGGTGCCGCTGATGCGCGACGGCGCGGTCGAGGGCGTGCTGCTGCTGGGGAGGCCGGTGCCCGGACCGTTCAGCCAGCGCCAGGTCGATCTCGTACAGACCTTTGCCGACCAGGCTGTCATCGCCATCGAGAACGTGCGCTTGTTCGAACAGGTCGAGGCGCGCACCAAGGAGCTTTCGCTTTCCCTGGAAGAGCTGCGCACCGCGCAGGACCGGCTGGTGCAGACAGAGAAGCTCGCTTCGCTGGGCCAGCTCACCGCCGGCATCGCCCACGAGATCAAGAATCCGCTCAACTTCGTCAATAATTTCTCGGCGCTGTCGGCGGAATTGATCGACGAGCTCAATGACGTGCTCGAATCCGCGGGGCTCGACGCCAGGAATTCCGAAGAGATCGGCGAGCTCACGCAGATGCTCAAGGGCAATCTCGAAAAGGTAGTGCAGCACGGCAAGCGCGCCGACTCGATCGTCAAGAACATGCTTCTGCATTCGCGCGAGGGCTCGGGCGAGCATCGGCCCGCCGATATCAACGCGATCGTCGAGGAAAGCCTCAATCTCGCCTATCACGGCGCTCGGGCGGAGAAGTCCGGCTTCAACATCACGCTCAAGCGCGAGCTCGACCCGGCCGCCGGAATGATCGACCTTTACCCGCAGGAGATCACGCGGGTGTTTCTCAATCTGATTTCCAACGGCTTCTACGCCGCCACCAAGCGAAGAGAAGCCGGCGAAGAGAGCTTTGAGCCGACGCTCAGCGCGACCACGAAAAACCTCGGTAGCAAGGTCGAAATCCGCATTCGCGACAATGGCACCGGCATCCCGCCCGAAGTGAAGGAGAAGATGTTCAACCCCTTCTTCACCACCAAGCCTGCGGGCGAGGGTACTGGGCTGGGCCTATCGATGAGCCACGAC
>DATGGY010000086.1:0-2054 GCA_035308285.1 Bradyrhizobium sp.
GGAAGGCTCTCTCGACCAGGAGAAGGTCATCCTGCTTCGCCCGGAAACGTTCATGAACGAATCCGGCCGCGCGGTGCAGGAGGCGCTGAATTTCTTCAAGCTCGGCGTGGACGACGTCGTGGTGTTTCAGGACGAACTCGAACTGCCGCCCGCCAAGCTGCGCGTGAAGGTCGGCGGAGGGATCGCCGGTCACAACGGCCTGCGGTCGATCTCGGCGCATATCGGCAACGACTATCGCCGCGTGCGTCTCGGCATCGGTCACCCCGGCGTCAAGGAACTGGTGCACGGATATGTGCTGTCGGATTTCGCCAAGGACGATCGGCCGTGGGTCGAAGCGCTCTGCACGGCGATCGCGGACAACGCTGGCCTTCTGGCAGATGCGAAGGATTCGACCTTCCAGAACAAGGTGCATCTGGCGATGCAGGCAAAAGGATTTTTCGACAAGGATGACGGTGAGGCGCCGTAAGCGCGCTTCACGATCAGGCTTCAGGACGGATCATGGGATTTAAATGCGGTATCGTCGGACTGCCGAATGTCGGCAAGTCGACCTTGTTCAATGCGCTGACCGAGACGGCGGCGGCGCAGGCGGCGAACTATCCGTTCTGCACCATCGAGCCGAATGTCGGCGAGGTTGCGGTGCCCGATCCCCGGCTGGAAAAGCTTGCCGCAATCGCAAAATCCGCGCAGATCGTTCCGACCCGGTTGACCTTTGTCGATATCGCGGGGCTGGTGCGCGGCGCCTCGAAAGGGGAGGGGCTCGGCAACCAGTTTCTCGCCACCATTCGCGAGGTCGATGCGATTGCCCATGTTGTGCGCTGCTTTGAGGATTCCGACATCACTCATGTTGAAGGCAAGATCGCGCCGTTGGCCGACATCGACACCATCGAAACCGAGCTGATGCTCGCCGACCTCGACAGCCTGGAGAAGCGGGTCGATAACTTAACCAAGAAGGCAAAAGGCAACGACAAGGAAGCCAAGGAACAGCTCGACCTCGTCAACCGCGCGCTGGTGCTGTTGCGCGAGGGCAAACCGGCACGGCTTCTCGAGCGCAAGATAGAGGAAGAACGCGCCTTCGGCATGCTCGGATTGCTGACGTCGAAGCCAGTGCTTTATGTCTGCAATGTCGAGGAGGCCTGCGCCGCCAAAGGTAACAAGTTCTCAGATGCGGTTGTCGAGCGCGCCAAAAAGGAAGGCGCGGTCGCGGTGACGATCTCGGCCAAGATCGAAGCGGAAATTGCGACGCTGTCGCGCGAGGAGCGTGCCGAATTTCTCGAAACCCTCGGGCTGGAGGAGGCCGGCCTCGACCGCTTGATCCGCGCCGGCTATCAACTCCTCGACCTCATCACCTATTTCACCGTCGGCCCGAAGGAAGCCCGGGCCTGGACCATCCACCGCGGCACCAAGGCGCCCGCGGCCGCAGGCGTCATTCATACCGATTTCGAGAAGGGTTTCATCCGCGCCGAAACCATCGCCTACGCCGATTATGTTGCGCTCGGCGGCGAAGCCGGCGCCCGCGATGCGGGAAAGTTGCGACTGGAGGGAAAGGAGTATGTCGTCGCCGACGGCGACGTGATGCATTTCAGGTTCAACAACTGACGGGGTTTAATGGCCGGCGCCCTGGTCGCGGATCGCGCCGAGATGCTCGTTGATGCGAAATACGATCAACACGAATTCCGCCGCGATGCGCGAGAAGATGATGCCGACGATGACGCTGGCGATCGAGGCTAACAGTTGAATGAACCCGCTGAACGGGCTGATCGCCATCGCAGCAAGGCCGGAAAAGATGCCGGCAATCCCGAACAGCCCGATTAACGCGATGACCAGCCAGTAAAATGTCTTGATAATCGTGGGCGTGATGAAGCGGTCCCACTGAAACAGATCCTGAAAATCGAACATCGGTGCTCCTCCCGGCCAGTCGAAATTTGATTCGCGTCCAACCTGTCCCTGATGGCAAAGGGCTAACGCCGAATGTGGCTTCGGGCAAGTCGGGGACGAGCCATGCGCGTGGGCGGGTTGAGATTGCCACAAATAACGGCCACAATCGGGCTTCTTTC
>DATGGY010000087.1:0-8862 GCA_035308285.1 Bradyrhizobium sp.
GAATCGAAATTTGATTCATCCTATTTTCCGCCGTCTGAACGCCATAATACGGCGATGTGTAAAATGCGCTTGCGCGCCTGCAATGGCCCGTCCTGTCTGGATCAGCAGCAATCAGAAACAGCCAGCAGGAGGCAGCGCAGCGATGCGCGAACCAGACCGTATCATCCGTCTTAAAACCGTCCTTGCCCGTACCGGGCTATCGCGGTCCACCATCTACCGCAAGATCGCCGAGGGCACGTTCCCGGCTCAGCTCAAAATCAGTACCAACGGGACCGGCTGGCATGAATCGGACATCAACCGCTGGATCGCAGATCCCGTCTCGTGGCGTCCGAAACGCGAGTTCGATGCGGTTCGGTGAGGTTGGACAGCGCTTCCGACCGTCCCATTCTTACTCTCCTGCACGCAGGAGTAGGAGGCTGCATCGACAAGCCTTTTGGTCGATACCATTGGCAATATAAAGCTTGGTGCAGTCCGGATGACGCGCCGCGCGCCGATGACTCCGAAACAACGCAAGTTGAGACGGTGCAAGCTACCAGGGAAGCAGCGTCATCTCGCAAAGCGACTCCACACACATCACCCTGTGCAAGTGCCAACTCACGCGGCTCGGTCCTGATCCCACTATGGCAGAGATCATCGAAGCACCTCTATGAACCATGGCTGACAACGACGACAACAAGCGGCGCCGGCTCGCCGAGTTTAAGGACGGCTGCCGCTATGGAAAGTTCGGAAAAACGAAAGCCTATGAGCTGATCGCTCAGGAACGGATCAGGGCCTACAAGATGGGAGGCAAGACGCTCATCGATCTCGATAGCATCGATGAATATCATGCCTCGCTGCCACGCGTTGAATCACGGGCTATGCTTTAGGCCCATTTGCGCAGCGGCACGGCAACTCCCTTGCACAGGCGGTCGAGACGATTGGCCCAATGCTGCATAAGGCGCACGCGTTCGCTCCAATAGGCTGCCCGGTTGTAGATGCCGCGAATCTTGTTCTTGTCGCCCTTGGCAAGCTGGCGCCGCACCACCTCGTCGCGGCGCCGCCTCTTTTTTTCGTCCGTTTCATGGGCGAGCTGAGCTTCCACCACATCGCCGTCGAATGCGCCTTCTTCGTTGAGCAAGGTCGAGGCGCTGGACCGGAAGCCATGCGCGCAGTGGTCGCCACCGGGGCCGGTGTCGTAGCCCATGATCCGCAGGGCCTTGTTGATCGTGTTGTCGGACATAGGCACATCATCGTCATGGGAGAACAAGTAGCGGCCGCGGCCGGTCAAAGGTCGCAGCTCGGCAAGGATAGCGAGCGCCTGGCGGGAGAGCGGCACTTCGTGATCATCGCGCATCTTCATTTTCTCGGCGGGGATCAGCCATATGCGGTTCTTCTCGTCAAACTCGGTCCACTCGGCCAGCCGCAACTCGCCGGGCCGCACCATGGTCAAGGCGATCAGCTTGAGCGCGTAGCGCACCAGTCCACCGTTCTTGGCGTCATAAACCTCAATCCGGCGCATCAGGTCGCCCACGTCGTCGGGATCGGTCAGCGCAGGACGCGGATTTCCCTTGGGTGCCTTGGTAAGGGCGTGTTTCAAGTCGCGGGTGGGGTCGCTGCTGCAATAGGACGCGCCTACGCCAAATTGGAAGACTCGCGAAGCGGTCGAGCGTAGGCGTCCGACGGTGTAGTACCGTCCACGGGCCTCCACACGCCGGAATGCTGTCAGCAATTCCGGCGGAGCGATCTCGCAAAGCGGTCGGTCGCCGATCTCACGATTGAGCTGAGCGAGATTCCAGCGTTCCCGCTTGATCGTCGACTTGGCCTTGTTCTCTTTTTCGAGCTTCGTGGTCGCCCATTCTTCCCCGACTGCCCGGAAGGTGTGCTTGAGCCTTTCGTCTTCCTGTCGCTTGACCTCGCGCACTGCGACTGGATCTTGGCCCTGATCGAGCAGCTTTTCCGCGTTGTGGCGCTTTTCGCGCGCGGCCTTGAGTCCGACGCCGGGAAAGGTGCCAAAAGACATATTTTTGCGCTTGCCGCCGAAACGGTAGCGGTAGAGCCACAGCTTGGTCCCATTGGGCCGCACCACGACGCTGAGGCCCTGGCCGTCGGCAACCGCGTATTCCTTGTCCGCCGGGGTCGCATTGCGGATTTTCGTGTCGCTCAGTTCATCCATGGGAAGGCCCCTTCGCAATCAGCCGGCCAGCCAGTGTACCCGGCCCTTCCAGTGTACCCACAATGTACCCGGAGACCTCGGACGGCCGCGAACCGTATCGGGCGTCAATATACGAGAAAATAACTGACTTTACGAGGATTCTTGCTGATCGGCGAATGGGCGCGGACGAGAAAGAACAGGACCGGAAAGGCCAATGGTGCCCAGGGGCGGAATCGAACCACCGACACTGCGATTTTCAGTCGCATGCTCTACCAACTGAGCTACCTGGGCACTTCCGCGACCCGAGGGGCGGGGAGCGGCGGTTTATAGTCAGGCCCAAGGGCCCTGTCCACCACGCTTCGCCTTCGGCTTCGCGTGGCACAGCCATGCGGATTGCCGGAGGCGGAGCGTGTCCGGCATAGCCCGAAGGGCGACGGCGGACGACACCTTAAATCTCCCTAATACCCTGAAATCACACGAATATCCCTAATCCGCCCCTTCCTCATCCTCGCGGCCGGGGATCGCGTAGGAGTTGGAAAGCCAGCGGTTGAGGTCGACATCGCGGCAGCGTTCCGAACAGAAGGGTTTTGAGGCCTCGGTCGACGGTTTGCCGCAGATCGGGCACGGCTTGGCGCCTGCCTTGCCGGAAGAGGTGTCGGCTTTTGGCTTAACTGGCATTCAACCAGCCGAAGCGAATCGGAAACCCCTCGCCGCCGAGCAAGGCGATCGATTCATATAGCGGTAGCCCAACGATGTTGGTGTAAGAGCCGACCATCTTGACCACGAAGGATCCGGCAATGCCCTGGATGGCATAGCCGCCGGCCTTGCCGCGCCATTCGCCGGAGCCGATATAGGCTTGGATGTCGTCTTCGTTCAGCCGCTTGAAGCGCACGCGGGTCTCGATCAGTCGCTGGCGAAACGCCTCCTTCGGCGTCACCAGGCAAATCGCGGTGTAGACGCGATGATTGCGCCCGGACAATAGCCGCAAGCATTGCGAGGCCTCGTCCACCAGATTGGCCTTGGGCAGGATGCGGCGGCCGACCGCGACCACCGTGTCGGCGGCGAGAATGAACGCCCCGCGCAGTTCATCGTCGAGCTGCACCGATTTGAGCGCGGCGTCGGCCTTGGCGCGCGCGAGCCGATTGGCGCAGGCGCGCGGCAATTCGCCCCGCTTCGGAGTTTCGTCGACGTCGGCGGGCCGCAACGCATCGGGTTCGATGCCGGCCTGGTTGAGCAGACCGAGACGTCGCGGCGAACCTGAGGCGAGAACCAGTTTGGGGCGGCCAAGCATGCGGATTTGATCGGCGGGAGAGATTCGAAAGGAATGCGCGCGGAACCTATCGGAAGGCATCCCATTCCACAACCGGGGAACAAGCGCTTGTGGGGGCACCATATTTCCTCGTCGCCCCCGCGAACGCGGGGCCCATAACCACAGGCTTTCATGATTGAAAGACCATATTGCGACAGCCACCGCCTTGACTCGCTACGCCGCGGCGTATGGGTCCCTACGTTCGCAGGGACGACCGCGCGGGTGCCTCACCCGCTCGCGGCGCCAACCTTTGAAAACCGTTTGCGGATGCGCAGCAGCAATCCGTCGCAGACCTCGCGATAGGCCTGAAGCTTCTGCTCGCGATTGCCGTCAGCGCGCGTCGGATCCTGGGTCGGCCAGTATTCCACGTCGGCTGCGAGCGTGCGGGTCAATTCCAGCGCCTTGTGATGTGCCTCCGGCGACAGCGTGATGATGAGATCGAAGTTGAGCCCTTCCCAATCGTCCAGCTCCTCGAACGTCATCGGTTTGTGGGTGGAAATATCCTGGCCGAGTTCGGCCATCACGGCGACCGCGAACGGATCGATCTCACCCTTTTTGACGCCGGCGGATTTCACGTAAAGCGCGTGGGGAAACATCTGCTGCAACAGGCTTGCGGCCATCGGCGAACGCACGCTGTTGAAGCCGCATGCGAACAGCACGGCTTGCGGCGCACGCGCGCGCGGCGGCGCCACGCGTCAGGTTTCCCTTGTCTTGCGCATGATCTCCGCGCCAACGCGTTTCGCGTTTGTCGCGTCCGAGAACCGCTGCCCGCCCCTTTGGATCATTCGTCAACCCTTCCAGTGCAGCACGCAAATCAGCGTGAACAGCCGGCGGGCGGTTTCGAAATCGATTCTTACCTTGCCGTTCAACCGCTCCTGCAGCGTGCGCGAGCCTTCGTCGTGAATGCTGCGACGGCCCATGTCGATGGCCTCGATCTTGTCCGGGGTCGCGGTGCGAATCGCCTGATAGTAGCTGTCGCAAATCATGAAATAGTCTTTCACGATTCGGCGGAACGGCGTCAGCGATAAGTGATGCGCCACGACGGGCGTGCCGTTCTCGCGGCGGATATCGAACACCAGGCGATTGCCGGTGATGCCGATGTGCAGCGTAAACGGCCCGTCGTCGACGCCCTCCGGCGCGAACAGGTTCTGCTCGATCAGATCGTAGATCGCGATTGCGCGTTCATGTTCGATATCGGGACCGGAACGCCCGATCGATTCCTCATCGAGCGTCACCGCGACGATGCGGTTTTGCGAATCGTCTCCTGGCGGCGGCTTGTTCATGGCAGATTGATGCGCAGTCCGACCGAGCGCGCATGGGCGTCCAGCCCTTCAGCCTTGCCCAGCGTCATCGCCGCCGGCCCGAGGCTGCGCAACTGGTCCGGCCCGCATCTGAGCATCGAGGTCCGCTTCATGAAATCGAGCACGCCGAGGCCCGACGAGAACCGCGCCGAGCGCGCCGTCGGCAACACGTGGTTGGAGCCGCCGACGTAGTCGCCGATCGCCTCCGGCGTGTGCGGGCCCAGAAAAATCGCTCCGGCATTGCGGATTTGCATCGCGAGGGCTTCCGGATCCGCCGTCATGATCTCCAGATGCTCGGCGGCAATCGCGTTCGCGAGTTCAACCGACTCGCCGATATTTTTCACCAGAATGACGGCGCCGAAATCGTTCCACGAGGCGCGCGCGATATCTGCGCGCGGCAAGGTCGAAAGTTGCGTCTCCACCGCGCGCCCAACGTCGGCCGCAAGCGCCGCGTCGTCGGTGATGAGGATCGACTGGGCGTTGACGTCGTGCTCGGCCTGCGCCAGCAAATCGGCGGCGATCCATGCCGCATTGCCGGTGCGATCGGCGATGATGAGCACCTCGGAGGGGCCGGCGATCATGTCGATGCCGACCTTGCCGAACACCAGCCGCTTGGCGGCCGCGACATAGGCGTTGCCCGGACCGACGATTTTCGCCACCGGCGCAATGGTCGCGGTTCCGTAGGCCAGCGCAGCCACCGCCTGTGCGCCGCCGACGCGGTAGATTTCCGACACCCCGCCGAGATGCGCCGCCGCCAGCACCAGCGGATTGAGTTTGCCATCGGGCGACGGCACCACCATCGCCACGCGGCCAACGCCAGCGACCTTGGCCGGCACCGCGTTCATCAGCACTGAAGAGGGATAGGCAGCGGTGCCGCCGGGAACGTAGAGGCCGACCGATTCGATAGCGCTCCAGCGCCAACCGAGTTCGACACCGAGCGCGTCGGTGAAGCGCTCGTCCTTCGGCAATTGCCGGCGGTGAAAAGCCTCGATGCGGTCGCGAGCAAGCTCAAGCGCCGCGATCGTCGCCGGGTCGCAGGCCTTCACAGCCGAGGCGATCTCCTCGGGCCCCACACGCAGGCGCGAGGCGTCGAGATCGAGCCGGTCGAACTTGCGCGTGGCCTCGATCAGCGCCGCGTCGCCGCGCTTGCGCACGTCGTCGACGATGAGGCGGGTTGCCGCCTCGATATCGGCGGAGACCTCGCGTTTCATCGCAAGGAATTCACCGAATCGGCCGGTAAAGTCGGCGCTACTTCTGTCTAGTCGAACAGGCATGGTGGCTTTCCGGAAGAAGGTCCTGAAAATCAAGGCCCTCTGCTCAATGGCGCGGCGGCAAATCGCCGTCAACCCTGATCGCTTGAATTGAGTTTACTCTGCCTCGGTAATGTGCGTGAGGGGTTTCGGTCCATCGTTAGACCGTCGCCCCTCACCCGATTTGCTACTGCAAATCGACCTCTCCCCACCACGGGAGAGGTTGGGTCGAGTCCACGACACCCACCAAAACATGCTTCTTAAGCGTCCTGCCCCGGCGCGCCTTCGCCGGGGTCGCCGGCATTGAGGCCGTCCAAGCCGAAATCGGACAGTTCGCATTCCAGGCATTCGACATCCAGCCGGAGCGCCTCGCCCCGGCTGAACATCAATACCGCGCTGCCGCCGGGCGCCTCGCCCGCGTGGAACTCGATCCCGACCAGCTCCAGGACCGCGTCCGGCGCCGAAAGGTTGATATTGCGCGACTTGCACGACAACACGCGATCAAAGCGCAGTGCTGCAATCAGGCGGCGCGGTGAGGTTTCGCCGGCCAGCGTCTGTTCCCAGTCCAGCCGGTTCATGCCGACCACCAGCCGCTTTTCGCCCTGCCGCCAGACGATGTCGGAGGTGTGCACGCGGGCGTCCTGCACATGCGCGGAAATGACGGCAAGATCTTCGGCGTCGAGCGCGATCAATTTGAGCTGGGGCGACACCGCACGACCTATAGTTGGCGCGAATTCTCGTTCGCAAAACCGGCAACCACTTTTGCGGAATACGCGCGAAAGTTCAATCGCTGATGCGCTCGATGGAGGCGCCACACGCAGAGAGCTTCTCCTCCAGCCGCTCAAAGCCGCGGTCGAGATGGTAGACGCGGTTGACCATGGTCTCGCCTTCGGCGGCAAGGCCCGCTATCACCAACGACACCGAGGCGCGCAGATCGGTCGCCATCACCGGCGCCCCGCGCAGTTTCGCGATGCCGTGGATGGTGGCAGTCTCGCCGTCGAGGTGAATCCGCGCGCCGAAGCGGGCCAGTTCCTGCACGTGCATGAAGCGATTTTCGAAAATCGTCTCGGTGATCTGCGAGGAGCCCTCGGCGCAGACCATCAGCGCCATTAGCTGGGCCTGCAGATCGGTCGGGAAGCCTGGAAACGGCGCGGTCGAAACCGTTACCGGGTTGATGCCGGCGCCATTGCGGGCGATGCGAATGCCCTCATTGTTCACGCTGACCAGCGCGCCGGCCTCGGTCAGCACGTCGAGCGCCGACTGCAGCAGCTCCGGCCGCGCGCCGTTGAGCTGAACATCGCCGCCGGTCATCGCCACCGCCATTGCATAGGTGCCGGTCTCGATACGATCGGGAAGCACGGTGTGACGTGCGCCGTGAAGCTTGCTCACGCCCTCGATAACGATGCGCGACGTGCCGGCGCCGGAGACGCGCGCGCCCATCTTGTTCAGGCAATCGGCGAGGTCGACAACTTCCGGCTCGCACGCCGCGTTGGCGATGACGGTGGTTCCCCTCGCCAGCGTTGCCGACATCACGGCGACATGCGTGCCACTGACCGTCACCTTGGGAAAATCGATCGCCGCCCCCTTCAGCCCGCCGGGCGCCTTTGCGACCACATAACCGCCGTCGATGGCGATGTCGGCGCCGAGTTTCTCCAGCGCCATGATCAGGAGATCGACCGGCCGCGTGCCGATGGCGCAGCCGCCGGGCAGCGACACCCTGGCCTCGTGCATCCGCGCGAGCAGCGGCGCGATCACCCAGAAACTGGCGCGCATCCGCGACACCAGCTCATAGGGCGCGGTGGTATCGATGATGTTGGCGGCCGAAATATGCAGGGTCTGGCCCTGATATTCGCGATCGCCGGGCCGCTTTCCCAGCGAGGTGATATCGACGCCGTGATTGCCGAGAATTCGCTGCAACTGGGCGACGTCGGCAAGCCGCGGCACGTTGTCGAGGATCAGCGTCTCTTCGGTCAGAAGACCCGCGATCATCAGCGGCAGTGCCGCATTTTTCGCGCCCGAGATCGCAATGGTGCCGTTGAGCGTTTTGCCGCCGACGATGCGAATGCGATCCATGCTGAAACCTGCCCTCTTGCAATGCTCAAAGTATAGGGCGATTGCGGCCCCCATAGCAAAAGCTTTGAAATTTGCGGCTATTTGATGGGAGTATCTTCAGTCATTTCCGGGTTGGTCGCGCCGCGGAACGGCAATCAAAGGCGTCTCCCGCCGATCCAAACAAATGCTGCGACCAAGCTGTCACGGACCGTGACGGCAATTCTTGGACCGCTAAAGCGTCGGCTTTGCGGTGTCGCCGAGATAGCTGTGCAACGCCGCAACGACCTGGGCGCCCTCGCCGATCGCACCGCCCACCCGCTTGACCGATCCCGAGCGCACGTCGCCGACGGCGAACACCCCCGGCACCGAAGTCTCCAGCGCCGATGGCGGCCGATTGTCGTCCTCCTTTTTTTGCGCGCCGGTGACCACAAAACCGGCGCGGTCGACCGTCACGCCGCAGCCATCGAGCCAGCCGGTGGCCGGATCGGCGCCGACGAACAGGAACAGGTTGCGGATGTCGAAGGTGCTTTCCTCGCCCGACAGCCGGCTCTTCCAGCGCACGCGCTCGAGCGAACGGCCCGCGGTGCCATCAAGGCCAACGACCTCGCTGTTGAACATCAGTTCGATATTGGGCGCAGCCTCGATGCGCTCGATCAGATAACGCGACATGCTGGCGCCGAGGCCGCCGCCGCGGATCACCATATAGACCTTACGGGCATAGCCCGACAGGAAAACCGCGGCCTGACCGGCGGAGTTGCCGCCGCCGACCAGGATGACTTCTTGTTGGGCGCATAGCCGCGCCTCGATCGGCGAGGCCCA
>DATGGY010000088.1:0-4778 GCA_035308285.1 Bradyrhizobium sp.
GGCTGAATGCAGCATGATCTCGGCTTGCGTCGGACTGGGAACGTCGGCGTTTCCGCGGCGGAAGTGCACTCCCTCTCCCATCGGGAGAGGGTTGGGGTGAGGGGTTACGATTTCAGTGAGGTTCGAACCCCCTCACCCGGCACCGGACGACGCTTCCGCGTCGCCGTAAGCGCCGACCTCTCCCCTAATCGAAGACGGATATATCCGACTTCGACAGATTTGAATGCCCAACTCGGGTAAACCCGAGCTGGGTGGGAGAGGTGAAAATACGAGCCCAATGTCGGTTTGTGGTTCGGGCCCTGGATTGCGTGCCCTGTGGCTGCGGTCGCGTCAAGGCGGATCATTTGACGCCGAGCCATTTGCGTACCTCGTTTTCCGCCTTGGCGCGATCCTCGGGACTGAGCCTGTCCAGGGCAACGTCGAGCTCGGGATCGCCCTTGCCGGCGGATTTCGCGATGGTGTGCCATTTCAGGGCCTCGATCCTGTCGGCCGGCGTACCGTTCGCCAGCACGTGGGCGAGGCGGTTTTGCGCGATCGGATTATTTTGCCTCGCCGCCCTGCGCAGCAGCGCCATCGCGGCGGCTTCGTTCTTGGGGACGCCGGTGCCGTTGTAGAGCGCAATCGCATATTCGACCTCGGCATCGACATTGTCGGCAATCGCGGCCGCCTGAAGCAACCGGGCCGCCTTTTCCGGGTCTTTCGGCACGCCGGTGCCCTCCTTGTAGAAGGTCGCGAGCGCGTATTGGGCTTCCGGACTGCCGGCATCGGCGGCGATGCGAAGCAATTCCGCCGATCGCTTGAGGTCTTGCGGCAGCGTCTGTCCGTCGAGATAGAGCAGCGCGAGATTATAGGCCGCTTTGGGATTGCCGAGCTTGGCCGAAGACGCCAGCAATTTTGCCGCTTCCTCGCGATTGACGGGGCCGCCCCGGCCGGCGAAGCGAAACATTGCCAGTTCGAACATGGCTTCCCGGTCGCCGCTGTCGGCGGCGCGCTTGTACCACTCGGCGGCCTTCGCATCGTCGCGCTTGACGCCGAAGGCGTTGGCGTAGAGCTCGCCGAGCATCGTCATCGCCTTGGGATCGCCGTTCTGCTGCACGCGCCTGGTCGCGAGATCGAATGTCGTCTTGTAAAGGCCGCGCTGATAGGCGCCGTAAACCAGATCGACATTGGGATCGTCGGGCGCGGGGGCAGGCGTCACGGTAGCGGCCGGCGCCGGCATGGCGGCAGGCTTCGGAGTTGCGACAGGGGCGGCGGCCTTTGCTTTCGGTTTGTCCGCGGGCTTGGCCGAAGGCTGCGGGGTTGGCGTGGCCGGCGGCGTCAGCGAGACTTGCGCCGGCGCATTTGCCGTCAACATCAGAAAAGTCGCCAGGCCGAGGATTGGACGCACGATCTTCATTTCCGGGCCGTCATCCCTGCCGAGCCTTGGCTTTGGCGGAGGCTCTCGCATACGCCTGCCCGATCGCCTGCTCGGCCTCTCCCAGCGCCGTCGCCGCGCCGCGCGGATCGGCCCAGATGAAATCGCCGGCGAGGACGAAATCCGCTCCGCTCGCTGCGAACTCGCTGGCTTCCTCAAGCGTTTCCGCAAAGCCGACGCAGGGCGGTTCGAACAATTCATCCCACCATTGCAGGCGCTCGGCGATCGCCGCGATCGATGGCCGCTCGCCGCGCGCGTCGGGCTCGCCGAACATCACATAATCCGCGCCGAGTTCGCCTGCCGTCATGGAATCATGTCGGGTCTTCAATCCGCCGACGCCGGCGATGCGGTCGGGCTTCAACGTCGGCAGCGCCTCGGCAAGGGCATCGATGCCGGTCAGATGCGCGCCGTCGGCGCCGGCGCGCGCGACCAGCTCGACATGGCCGTCAAGCAACAGCGCCGCGCCCTTGTCCTGAATCGCAGGCGCCAGGGCCTTGATACGTGAGATCATGGTGCGCTGGTCTGCGGGCTTGAGCCGCACCAGTACCGCAGCGACGTCGGCCTGCGCAAGCAGTTGCGGAAGGCTTGCCAGCAGCGCTTCCGGATCGTCCACAACCGGGGTCGCGAGATAGAGACGCGGCGCGGGGCGCGGCGGAACAGGTTTGGTGGCCAAGTCTATGCCGCCTTTTTTGTTTCCAGATCGGGCTTCCATTCGCCCTTGCTTGCCAGCGAATTCATCCGCGCACGGTGCGCGAACGCGCGCTGGGCCGCGGCGACATTCTCGGCCTTGCCCGACCACGCTTTCTGGGGCGCTGCCTGCAATGCGCGGCCGTAGGAGAAGGAGAGGCGCCACGGCAAGTTTGAGGTCCGGTTCATGGCGTTAAGATGCGCGGTAGCGTCTTCGTCGGACTGGCCGCCGGAGAGGAAGGCGATGCCGGGTACTGCCGCCGGCACGCATGTCTTCAGCAGCCGAATGGTCTTCTCGGCGACCTCTTCGACGGAGGATTGCTTCGGGTTCTTCTTGCCGGGGACCACCATATTGGGTTTGAGGATCATGCCCTCGAGCGCGACGCGCTGAATCCGAAGTTCCTGAAAAGTCTTGTTGAGCACGCGTTGCGTCACCTCGTAGCATCGATCGATGTCATGGTCGCCATCCATCAGGACTTCCGGCTCGACGATCGGAACAATCTGCGCCGCCTGGCACAAGGCGGCGTAGCGTGCGAGCGCGTGGGCATTGACGTGGATCGCGGTCCTGGTCGGGATTTGCCGGCTGCCATCGATGTCGATCACCGCGCGCCATTTTGCGAAGCGCGCGCCGCGGTCGTAATATTTCTTCAGCCGCACGGCGAGATTGTCCAATCCGGCGGTGACCAGTTCGCCGGGACAAGCCGGCAAGGCGTGCGTGCCCTCGTCGACCTTGATGCCGGGAATGACGCCGGCCCGTTCGATCAGCCTGATCAGCGCCGTGCCGTCCTTGCCGTCCTGCCAGATCGTCTCGTCGTAGAGAATGACGCCGGAAATGTACTGCGTCATGGCGTCAGTGGTGCGGAACAACATTTCGCGATAGTCGCGGCGCGATTCTTCGGTCGATACGACGTTGATCGCGTCGAAGCGCTTCTTGATCGTTCCCGAGGATTCGTCGGCGGCGAGCAGGCCCTTGCCAGGGGCGACCATGGCCTGGGCAATCTTGTTGAGATCGGCGAGATTCATCGATGCCAACTCCGAAAGGTTTCGAATTCCTAGCTGTCAAAATAGACCGTTCCCGGTCAACTCCCAAGGATACAGTCCAAGGATACCGCCCAAAATACCTCACAACGATACTTCCACGGAAGTTCCGGTCAAACGCAAGAAAGCGGGTTTCGCTTGCTCGCCCGGCGGCTCACGCGACCTTCGGATCGAGATCGCCCTTGGCGTAACGCTTGGCCATTTCGGCGGCGGTCAGCACGCGTCTGATCTTGCTGGCCTGGCTCGCGGTATTGAACTCCTGCAGCCGCTGTTTGCACAGCTTTGTCATCGCTTCCATCGCCGGCTTGAGATATTTGCGCGGATCGAATTCCTCGGGGTTTTCCTTCAGCACTTTGCGGATTTGCCCGGTCATCGCCATCCGGTTGTCGGTGTCGATGTTGATCTTGCGGACGCCGTTCTTGATGCCGCGCTGAATCTCGGCGACCGGCACGCCCCAGGTCGGCTTCATCCTGCCGCCATTGGCGTTGATGATCTCCTGCAAATCCTGCGGCACCGAGGATGAGCCGTGCATCACCAGATGGGTGTTGGGCAGCTTGCGGTGAATCTCTTCGATCACGTTCATCGCCAGGATGTCGCCATCCGGCTTGCGGGTGAATTTGTAGGCGCCGTGCGAGGTCCCCATCGCGATCGCCAGCGCGTCGACTTTCGTCTCCCTGACGAACTTCACGGCTTCGTCGGGATTGGTCAGGAGCTGCTCGTGCGAGAGTTTGCCCTCCGCGCCGTGGCCGTCTTCCTTGTCGCCCATGCCGGTCTCGAGCGAACCCAAGACGCCGAGCTCGCCTTCCACCGAGATGCCGCCGAGATGGGCCATGTCGGTGACCTTCCTGGTGACGCCGACGTTATAATCCCAGTCGGCTGCGGTCTTGCCGTCGGTCCTCAGCGAACCGTCCATCATCACCGAGGTGAAGCCGGCCTGGATCGCGGTCATGCAGGTGGCGGGCTCGTTGCCGTGATCGAGATGTACGCAGACCGGAATCTGCGGATAGATTTCGGTGACCGCGTCCATCATGTGCTTGAGCATCACGTCGTTGGCGTAGGAGCGCGCGCCGCGCGAGGCCTGGATGATGACCGGCGCGTCCACGCTTGCAGCGGCTTCCATGATGGCGAGCGCCTGCTCCATGTTGTTGATGTTGAAGGCCGGCACGCCGTAATCGTGCTCCGCCGCGTGGTCGAGCAATTGACGCAACGTGATCCGAGCCATGAGTCTTTATTCTCCGCGTTTGGGCCGACAATGCCCGATCCGGTGATCTGTATTCCTTAAACTAGCGTATTCTTAGAACCTCGACGCCGGGCAACGGTTTCCCTTCCATCCATTCAAGAAACGCGCCACCGGCGGTCGAAACATAGGTGAAATCGCAGGCCACGCCGGCCTGGTTCAGGGCCGCCACCGTGTCCCCGCCGCCCGCGACCGAGACCAGCTTCTTTGCCTTGGTGCGCTCGGCCGCGTGCCTCGCCGCGACCATGGTGCCGCGGTCGAACGGCGTCATCTCGAACGCACCTAACGGCCCGTTCCAGACCAGCGTTGCCGCATCGTCGATCGCCGAATGGATTCGCGCCACCGATTGCGGCCCGACATCGAGGATCATGCCATCGGCGGGAATGGCATCGAGGCCGTAGG
>DATGGY010000089.1:0-10454 GCA_035308285.1 Bradyrhizobium sp.
AATCGCGGCTCGCATCGCGGTATCTGAGGTAAGTTCAGGCACCAACTCAGGTAGGGACGCCAACCGTCGGGCCGGTTGAGGTCTTTCGCCGGGGCGTCATACCCGGTATGAATTGATGAATTGGTCATTATGTAGCGGCAAGACCGCGTCGCGTTTTTCGGAGGAAGTCCATGGCAGCCAAGACGAATTTCAGGGGATCCTTTACCGCCTTGGTTACGCCGTTCAAGAACGGCTCGCTCGATGAAGCGGCTTTCCGGGGTTTGGTGAGCTGGCAAATAGCCGAGGGCACCAATGGCCTGGTGCCGGTCGGAACCACCGGCGAAAGCCCGACCGTCAGCCATGACGAGCACAAGCGTGTCGTCGAATGGTGCATCGAGGCGGCAGCAGGCCGGGTTCCCGTGATCGCGGGCGCCGGTTCAAACTCGACCAGGGAGGCGATCGAGCTTGCCCAGCACGCCGAGAAGGCCGGCGCCGATGCGGTACTGGTGGTGACGCCCTATTACAACAAGCCGACCCAGGAGGGCATGTACCAGCACTTCAAGGCAATCAACGATGCGATCGGGATTCCGATCATCATCTACAATATTCCGCCGCGTTCGGTGATCGACATGAGCGTGGACACCATGGCTCGATTGTTCGAGCTCAAGAACATCGCCGGCGTCAAGGATGCGACCGCGAGCATGGTGCGGGTTTCCCAGCAGCGCGCCAGACTCGGCGAGGAATTCAACCAGTTGTCGGGTGAGGACGCCACGGTGCTGGGCTATATGGCCCATGGCGGGCACGGCTGTATTTCCGTCACCTCCAACGTCGCGCCGCGGCTGTGTTCGGAGTTTCATGTTGCCTGGCAGAAGGGCGACGTCGCGACCGCGCTCAAGTTGCATGACAAACTGATGCCGCTGCACACCAATCTCTTCATCGAGTCCAATCCGTCGCCGGTGAAGTACGCGCTCTCGCTGCTCGGCAAGATCGATGAGACGCTGCGCCTGCCGATGGTGCCGGTGTCCGAGTCCACGCGTGTAGCCGTGCGCAGCGCGATGGTGCATGCCGGCCTCATCAACTAACTCGCGCGGGTGCTACCATGAGCGCCGCGATCCGTGATGCCGAAACGAAGGGTCTCGAAATGCTCAAGGAGTTTCGCGACTTCGCGATGAAAGGCAATGTCGTCGACCTCGCGGTCGGCGTGATCATCGGCGCCGCCTTTGGCAGCATCGTAAGTTCGCTGGTTGGCGACATCATCATGCCCCTGATCGGCGCGATTGGCGGCCTCGACTTTTCGAATTATTTCACGGGTCTTTCCAAAAACGTCACGGCGACCAATCTGGCGGACGCAAAAAAGCAGGGCGCGGTGCTGGCCTGGGGCAACTTCCTGACGCTGACGCTGAACTTCCTGATCGTCGCCTTCGTGCTGTTTCTCGTCATTCGCGCAATGAACAAGTTCAAGCGCAAGGAGGAGGCGGCGCCGCCGCCCAAGCCGACCCGTCAAGAAGAGCTGCTCACTGAGATTCGCGACCTCCTGAAGAAAGGCTAGCGCCGCCGATTTGAGGTTCCTGCAGCGTCTGCCGCGAGTCCGCGTGAGGAATCTCAAATCGAAAGCGGCACTAGCGTATTTAAATTTGCTAGAGCTCCTTTGATTCCGAAGTTCGCATCAGAGGTAGCCGCGATTGCTTGCGAACTTCGGAATCGGAACTCTAGTCGTGGCCGAGAAGAAAGAGCGCCCCATCAAGGTCATCGCCGAGAATCGCAAGGCCCGCTTCAACTATGCAGTCGAAGACACGGTCGAGGCGGGCATCGCGTTGACCGGCACCGAGGTCAAGTCGCTGCGCAACGGCAAGAGCACGATTGCGGAATCATATGCCGATTCCAAGAACGGCGAGATCTGGCTGATCAACGCCAATATTCCCGAATATCTGCAGGCCAACCGCTTCAATCACGAGCCGAAGCGGCCGCGCAAACTTCTTCTGCACAAGAAGCAGATCAACCGGCTGATGGGCGCGGTCGACCGCGAAGGCATGACGTTGATCCCGCTCAAGCTTTATTTCAACGAACGCGGCCGCGCCAAGCTCCTGCTTGCGGTGGCCAAGGGCAAGAAGCTGCACGACAAGCGCGAGAGCGAGAAAAAGCGCGACTGGGGCCGGGAGAAGGGCCGGCTGTTGCGGGCGCGGGGATAGAGGCCATGTCTATCCGTCATTGCCAAGAGCCCGTCATCGCGAGGAGCCCTTGCGACGAAGCGATCCATTCTTTCTTTCCGCGGTAAGATGGATTGCTTCGCTGCGCTCGCAATGACGAGGGCGTTATGGATTGTTTCGCGGAGTTTATCATCGGGCGCGCATTCGCGCGACCCGTTGGCTTGCAATGACGACGAATGGGGAATTGGGTCATGAACCAGAAAAATCTTTTCGAAGTCGACTGGAGCAAGATTCCGTCGCCAGTCGATGACGGCGAAGCTGCGCACCTTGTCGGCATGACGATCCCGCCGATCGGCCTGGTTGCTACCGATGACTCGTCGGTGACGTTGTCCGCTCTACGGGGGCGCAGCGTGGTCTTCGCCTATCCCAGAACCGGCGAACCGGGCAAAATCTCGCTGGTTGACGATTGGGACATGATTCCGGGCGCGCGCGGCTGCACGCCGCAAACCTGCTCGTTCCGCGACCTGTTCGCGGAGCTGAAGGCCGCCGGTGCGGCCCATGTGTTTGGCCTGTCGACCCAGAGCAACGAATATCAGACCGAGATGGCGTCACGGTTGCATCTGCCGTTTGCGGTCTTGTCGGATGAAAAACTCGCAATGACGCGCGCGCTGCGACTGCCGACCATGGAAGTGGCGGGCTTGACCTTGATCAAGCGCCTGGCGCTGATCATCGACGACGCGCGCATCGCCCACGTGTTCTATCCGGTGTTTCCACCCGACCGGAATGCCGGCGACGTGCTCGCCTGGCTTAAGGAAAACCGGGTCTAGAGTAGATCCGCGCGCACTTTGGCGAATACCGCGCGAAACATTTTCGGCGTGAGCACCCCGGTATTGGTGTTGTAACGCGAGCAATGATAGCTGTCATAAAGCCTCACAGCGCCGGCCCGGTGGATCGCGCCGTGCGCAAATGGCGCCGTGGCGCCACGAAGTCCAAGGACTTTCACCGTCGACTCGTGGGCCACCCGGCCGAGCGTCACGATCGAACGCAGCCGCGGCATGGCTTCGATCGTCGCGGCCAGAAAGGGGCGGCAATTGCCGATTTCCGCCGGCAACGGCTTGTTCTGCGGCGGTACGCAACGCACCGCGTTGGAGATCAGGCAATCGGAGAGCGTCAACCCATCGTCCGGCCGCGCCAGATAGGTGCCCTTGGCAAAACCGTATTCGATCAGTGTCGCGTAGAGCAGGTCTCCGGCGAAGTCGCCGGTAAACGGCCGCCCGGTGCGGTTGGCGCCCTGCAATCCCGGGGCGAGGCCGACGATCAGCAACCGCCCGTTTGGGTCGCCAAAAGACGGCACCGGCGAGTTGAACCATCCGGCTTCGCGGGCGCGCGTGGCCTGGCGAAAGGTGGCGAGCCTCGGGCAGAGCGGGCAATTGCGGTCAGGTTCGACGCGGAAGAGGGGGGCGGCAGGTGGCGGCAAGCCGGTGGCCGGAGGGTTCTTAGTCGTCGAAATCGTCGTCGCCGTTCCTCGGCGCCATGGTGGTGGCACGCTGGAGGAATTGCGGAGCGTGGTGACGCGGTTCGCGCGGAGCCGGACGCTCGGACGGGTCGCGCCCGAGCTTGGACTGCAGTTCCACCAAATCGGTGAAAACGTCTGCCTGGCGCCGCAATTCATCGGCAATCATCGGGGGCTGGCTCGAAATCGTGGAAACGACGGTGACGCGGACGCCGCGCCGCTGCACCGCTTCGACCAGGGAGCGGAAGTCGCCGTCGCCGGAGAACAGCACTATCTGGTCGACATGCTCGGCGAGTTCCATCGCATCGACCGCGAGCTCGATATCCATATTGCCCTTCACCTTGCGCCGCCCGCTGGCGTCGATGAATTCCTTGGTTGCCTTGGTTACGACGGTGTAGCCGTTGTAGTCGAGCCAGTCGATCAGGGGCCGGATCGACGAATATTCCTGATCTTCGATGATTGCGGTGTAATAGAACGCGCGGACCAGGGTCCCTCGGCTTTGGAACTCCTTGAGAAGTCGCTTGTAGTCGATGTCGAAGCCTAGCGTCTTGGCGGTGGCGTAGAGGTTGGCGCCATCGATAAAGAGCGCGATCTTATTGGAGGCAGGCGACATTCGGAGTTCTCACAAGGTTGTTGCCGGTAAGCTTCTTGGCGCGGCGGCAACGGTCCGCGCATTGTCAAAAAACGATACTGCCAAAGCCCCCGCGGATTTGTCGGAAAGGACGCCGCTGGAAATGAGGAAGGTCAGGGCAATCGAAGGTGGATACGGTCGACGCAATGAAGCGTTTCCTTGTCCGCTCAGCCGCTTGTCGCGGCCTAGAAAACGCTCCGCTGTTTGAACCTTAAAAGGTTATCAGAGCAAATTAGCCAGGCCAAATCACAATTTTGTCTTGCGAAAAGACCCCCACCCCTATAACTACCCCGGGACAATCAACATATTCCGTCCCATTTAACGGAGCGACAGGCGATGGCGCGCGTCACCGTAGAAGATTGTATTGATAAGGTCGACAACCGGTTCGATCTGGTTCTGTTGGCCGCTCATCGCGCCCGCATGATCTCGTCCGGGTCCCAGCTCACGGTCGACCGCGACAACGACAAAAATCCGGTTGTATCGCTGCGCGAAATCGCGGAATCAACCATATCGCCCGAGGATTTGCGCGAAGAGTTGGTTCACTCCTTGCAGAAGTTCGTCGAGGTCGACGAACCGGAGCCGGATACGGTTCCCTTGATTGGGTCGGCCGGTGCCAGCGTCGATGCCGACGATACCGAGGTTGCCGTTGAGCGCATGACTGAGGAAGAGCTCCTGAAGGGTCTCGAGGGCCTTGCGCCTCCCGAGGAGCTTCCGGAGGAAGACGAGTAGATCGTTTCCAATGCATCCTGGAGTTTAAACCAATCCCGCTATTCGATTTCCCAAAGGCCCGAACCCGGTTCGGGCCCTTTGCTTTTTTTTATGTCTTTCATGGTTACTATTGACCGGGATTGCGGGCGATTTCAGCCTCGGTTGTCTCCGATTTGATCGGACGGCTGGCCGTTTCGAGCTAGACTGGTCTCGGTTCCCAAATTGAGCGTTTCTGTACGCCCAAAAGGGTGCCGCTTCGCCGGAGAACGCACTAGATTATCCCAATCATATTGGGAAGCGGGCCGCATGCCCGTGTCCCAGTCAAGGGAATTGATTCGATGGCGTATGGGCGCCGCAGCTCGGAGCAGATGCAAGCCGCGACTGATTCGGTCGCTGTGGCGGCGAAATCGGCTGCGGCCGCCGAGGGGGCCAGGCCCGCCAAGTCGCCGCGCGGGCGCATGATGCGGCAATACGATCTGGTCGAACGCGTCCGCTCCTATAATCCCGACGCCAACGAAGACCTGCTGAACCGCGCCTATGTCTACGCCATGAAGGCGCACGGCTCGCAGACCCGCGCTTCGGGCGATCCGTTTTTTTCCCATCCGCTGGAGGTCGCGGCGATCCTGACCGACCTCAAGCTTGACGATGCGACCATCGTTGCGGCGCTGCTCCACGACACCATCGAGGATACCGAGGCCACCCGCGGCGAAATCGACCAGGTGTTCGGACAGGAGATCGGGGCGCTGGTCGAGGGCCTGACCAAGTTGAAGCGGCTGGAACTGGTATCGCGTGAGGCCAAGCAGGCCGAAAATCTGCGCAAGCTCTTGCTTGCGATATCGGACGACGTGCGCGTTCTCCTGATCAAACTTGCCGACCGGCTGCACAACATGCGGACGCTCGAGTTCGTGGCGCCCGCCGCCCGGCAGCGCATCGCCGAGGAGACGCTCGACATCTATGCCCCGCTGGCGGGGCGCATGGGCATGCAGGAGATGCGGGAGGAGCTCGAGGATCTTTCGTTCCGTACGCTCGATCCGGACGCCTATTCGGTGGTCAGGCAGCGGCTGGATTCGCTTGCCGAGCGCAACCGCAATCTGATCGGCGAGATCGAAAGCCAGCTTTCCAAGAATCTCCAGAAGAACGGCCTGGCCGCGCATGTTTATGGCCGGCGCAAGCAACCATTTTCGATCTGGACCAAAATGCAGCGCAAGTCGGTCGGCTTCGAGCAATTGTCCGATATTTTCGGCTTCCGCGTCGTCTTGGGCGACCTCGAATCCTGCTATCGCGCGCTCGGCGTCGTGCATACCACTTGGCCCGTGGTGCCCGGCCGGTTCAAGGACTACATCTCAACGCCCAAGCAAAACGACTACCGCTCGATCCACACCACCGTGATCGGTCCCGGCAAGCAGCGCGTCGAACTGCAGATCCGCACCGAGGAGATGGACCAGATCGCGGAATTCGGCATCGCCGCGCACGCCTTCTACAAGGACGGCGTCGGTTCGCCGACCGAACTCCTGAAACGGGAATCCAACGCGTTTGCCTGGCTTCGCCACACCATCGCGATCCTCTCCGACAGCGCCAATCCCGAGGAATTCCTCGAGCATACCAAGCTCGAGCTGTTTCACGACCAGGTGTTCTGCTTTACGCCAAAGGGTAAGCTGATCGCACTGCCGCGCCAGGCCAATGTGATCGACTTCGCCTACGCCGTGCACACCGATGTCGGCAACAGCGCGGTCGGGTGCAAGATCAATGGCAAGTTCGCGCCGCTGTCCTCCGAACTTCAGAACGGCGACGAAGTCGAGGTGCTGACGTCGGAGGCCCAGTCGTCGCCGCCGTCGGCGTGGGAATCGCTCGCGCGCACCGGCAAGGCGCGGGCGGCGATCCGGCGTGCCACGCGCACGGCGGTGCGCGATCAATATGCGGGTCTCGGCCGCCGCATCGTGGATCGCCTGTTTGCCCGGGCCAAGATCGAGTACGCGGACGACAAGCTGAAGGGGGCGCTGCCTCGGCTGGCGCGGGCCTCGGTCGACGACGTGATGGCGGCGGTGGGGCGCGGGGAAATGAAGGCCTCCGACGTCGCCCGCGCCATGTATCCCGACTACAAGGAGGAACGGGTCGCGCGGTATGGCGTCAAGAAAGGCCTCGCCGCCAAGTTGAAGCTGAAATCGCCGGCCGATCCCGCTCGAACCCCCTCCGCGATCCCGATCCGCGGCATCAATTCGGATTTACCGGTCAAGTTCGCCCCGAACGGCGGCGCCGTGCCCGGCGACCGCATCGTTGGGATCGTTTCCCCGGGCGAGGGCATCACGATCTATCCGATCCAATCGCCGGCCCTGAAGGATTTTGAGGAGGAGCCGGAGCGCTGGCTCGACGTGCGCTGGGATGTCGACGAATCAACGCCGCAGCGCTTTCCTGCGCGGATCCTCGTCGACAATGTCAACGAGCCCGGGAGCCTTGCCCAGGTCGCCACCGTGATCGCCGAACACGACGGCAATATCGACAATATCAGCATGTCGCGCCGCTCGCCCGACTTCACCGAACTCACCATCGATCTTGAGGTCTATGACCTGAAGCATCTCAGCGCTATTATAGCCCAGTTGCGCGCCAAAGCCGTCGTTGCACGGGTGGAGCGCGTCAACGGGTAGCTTCACCTCCTCATGGTGAGGAGGCGCCCGCAGACAAGTTTACGCAGTCTGCGTATACTTGACAGCGCCGCCGTCTCGAACCATGAGGCCACAATGCCTGTTCATCCTTCGAGACGCGGCGAAGGCGCCGCTCCTCAGGATGAGGAGTCCCTGCATGGCCACTTCTGCGTTGCGTCTCGGAGTCAATGTCGATCACGTCGCGACCCTGCGCAACGCGCGGGCCGGGCACCGTCCCGATCCGGTGCGGGCCGCGCTCGCGGCGATCGAAGCGGGCGCCGACGGCATCACCGCTCATTTGCGCGAAGATCGCCGCCATATCCGCGATGAGGATATGGCGCGGCTCAAGTCCGAAATCTCAAAGCCGCTGAATTTCGAGATGGCGGCGACCTCGGACATGCTACGGATCGCGCTTGCGACCAAGCCCCACGCCGTGTGTCTCGTGCCCGAACGCCGCGAGGAACTGACGACCGAGGGCGGTCTTGACGTCGCAGGCCAGCACAACGCGCTCGCGCCGTTCGTCGCGAGATTGAACGATGCCGGCATTCGGGTGTCGCTGTTCATCGCCGCCGATCCCGCCCAGATCGAAATGGCGGCGAGAGTGCGCGCGCCCGTCATCGAAATTCACACCGGCGCCTGGTGCGATGCGGTCGTTGACGGCCATGCGACAAAGGCGGAAGCGGAATGGGAGCGGATCGTGAAGGGCGCGGCACTTGCGCGCTCGGCTGGCCTTGAGGTGCACGCCGGCCACGGCCTCGACTATGCGACCGCGGAGAAAATTGCGTCCTTACACGAAATCGTTGAGCTCAATATCGGCTACTTCATGGTCGGGGAGGCGCTGTTTGTCGGGCTTGGGGAAACGGTCCGCATGATGCGCGCCGCGATGGATCGGGGCCGCGGGAACCTGAATTCGGCGCCCGCCGGCGCCGGGCAGGCGGGCAAGGCATGATCATCGGGATCGGCTCCGACCTGATCGACATCCGCCGTGTCGCCAAGGTCATCGAGCGTCACGGCGATCGCTTTCTCGATCGTATTTTCACCGACGCCGAACGAGCCAAAGCCGAACGCCGCACAAAGAACGAGAAGATGGTGGTGGCGACCTACGCCAAGCGTTTTGCCGCCAAGGAGGCATGTTCCAAGGCGCTCGGCACTGGTATCCGGCGCGGGGTCTGGTGGCGGGACATGGGGGTCGTGAACCTGCCGGGTGGCCGGCCGACGATGCAACTGACGGGCGGGGCGCTGGCGCGACTTCAGGCGCTGACGCCGGAGGGTTTCGAGGCGAAAATCGACCTCAGCATCACCGACGACTGGCCGCTGGCGCAGGCTTTCGTCATCATTTCGGCGGTCGACGCCCGAAAACCCTAGGTCTTGCGGACGGCCGATCGGCCAAAACTAAAATATGAAACTTTTCAGTGTCTTATGAAGTTTTGATGGGACCGTTTATTGCGCGGTTGCAAACAACCGTCTAAAACGCGTGGCAACATTCGAAGCAGGGCGAATTCGGACCATGTGCCGGAGATCGCTCGCAACATCAGTAGCCAGACCATTTTCTCGACGCGGAGCGAACCTCGATTCGCGTAAGGACAATGTTCTGTCGCCGCGCGGGGATCGCGAGGGAAGCAGGAAGCAATGAGCGTGACATCCGGTACAAAATCCGAAAGCGGCTTGGGTGAAACGATCCGCGTCGTCATCCACGCGCTTCTGATCGCTCTGGTGATCCGCACTTTCCTGTTCCAACCCTTCAACATCCCTTCCGGTTCGATGAAGGCGACGCTCCTGGTCGGCGACTATCTCTTTGTCTCTAAATTTTCCTATGGCTACAGCCATTACTCCTTCCCATTGTCGCCGCCGTTGTTTTCGGGCCGCATCTTCGGCGTGGAACCCGCGCGCGGCGACATCGTGGTGTTTCGCCTGCCCAAGGATGACTCCACCGACTACATCAAGCGCGTGATCGGGTTGCCCGGCGATCGTATCCAGATGAAGGAGGGACTCCTCCACATCAACGATGTCCCGGTGAAACGCGAGCGGTTGAGCGACTTCGTCGGCGAGGACCCTTGCGGGTCGGATGCCACCGCGCGGGTCAAACGCTGGAAGGAGACGTTGCCGAACGGCGTCAGCTATGAATCGCTCGACTGCGTCGACAACGGCTTCTACGACAACACCGTCGTCTACACCGTGCCGCCCGGCCACTTCTTCATGATGGGCGACAACCGCGACAATTCTACCGACAGCCGGGTGTTGTCGGCCGTGGGCTACGTGCCGTTTGAGAATATCGTCGGCAGGGCCCAGATGATCTTCTTCTCGATTGCCGAGGGCGAGCACGCCTGGATGTTCTGGCGCTGGCCCACCGCCGTGCGCTGGAATCGTCTATTCACCATTGTGCGATGAACGACGACGCACCGGATATCCACGCCTCATCGTCATCAGGCGACGCAAGCCTTCAGCCTGACGCCGCGCGCGAGCCTGCGGCGGGCAAGAAAAAGCGCTCCAAGGCGAGAGCCAAAGCCGCCTCTGCCGCGCTGGAAGCGCGCATCGGACACAAATTCGCCGACCCTGCGCTGCTCGCCACGGCGTTCACCCACGTCTCGGCGCTGAAATCCTCGCGCAAGCGCGGCGATAGCTACCAGCGTCTTGAGTTCCTCGGCGATCACGTCCTCGGCCTGATCGTCTCCGACATGCTGTACCGCGCCTTTCCCAATGCGGACGAAGGCGAATTGTCGAAGCGGCTCGCCGAGCTCGTGCGCAAGGAAAGCTGCGCCGACGTCGCCAAGTCGCTCGGACTGGTCGATGACATCAAGCTCGGCGCGGTTGGCGCCGGTGCGGGCGCCCGCTTGCGC
>DATGGY010000090.1:0-38874 GCA_035308285.1 Bradyrhizobium sp.
TGCGCAGCATGGTCGAGAGGTCGATCGATCGCCAGAAACTCGTAATATTGATATTCGCTCATTGCTGGCTACTTGCGAGAAGTCATCCGGGGCTACCTAAGCCGCAACGCAAGTTGCGGACTCGACAGTAAGGCGCGCCGCCTTTTAAATTAATTCTAGCCGGAGCGACCGTCCGACCATGCGTGCGGCGCGCTGAAGTGTGGTGAGTGTGACATTGCCGTCCCTGGGGTCGAGCAGGCGCCCAATCTGGCTGCGCGAGGTTTTCATGCGCTGGGCCAGACTGTTGCGAGATATGTTCTTCTCCTTCATCGCCTGCCCGATCTGCCACGCGAGGACTTCCTTGACGGCGATGGCCTCGAACTCGTCGCGCTTGCCTTCCGCGCCGAGGAAGTCATCGAGCGTGGTGAGTTTGGCTGTGGAACGGATTACTTTCTTCTTTCTGGCCGCGTCCTTCTTCCTGGCCATCTTGGTCTCCTTCATTTTTCAAATTCGAGGTTTCTGCGGCGCGCAAGGGCAAGGTCGTCCGGCGGGGTCTTTTGGGTCTTCTTGATGAACCCGTGAAGAACCAGAATGCGGCCCAAGACGCGGGCGATCCGCGCGGCGCGGCCGTCAAAGATGGGCGAGCTCAATCGGACGATGCCATCTTGCTAACAGCCTGCTTGGCCTCTGCCTGCTTCAGGCGACGCTCGTCGCCCAGCTTGCGCAGCCGCTCCCGATCTGCGGGGTCGACCCGGCCGTATCGGGCCCGCCAGATAGCGCCCTCCTCCTTCCAGGCAAATGGCGCCTTGACGGTCGTTCGCGGCGCTTTCGCCGTCTCGAAAAGCTTTAGCGCACTCCGCACGATCTCGCGCTGCATGTCGCTCGCCCAAGGATGTCCACAGGGATTACCCAGCGGAAAATCCGTAAAATAGAACCGCGCAACGCCGCAGTGTTCGACGACGTCGAGCGCCGAACCGACGATGACAGTCGGAATTCCATTGGCTTCGAGATGACGGGCTACCAGACTCACGGTCTGGTGACAGACGGGACAAAGCGGGCAAAGGATCGCAGCGTCGGCTCCATCCTGTCGAACACGGGCCAGGATTTCAGGAGCGTCCTCCGCTATTGTTTTTCGCTGGCTGTATTCTGTCGGCACACCGTGAAAGCGCGCGGTTAAGCCAGCGAAGATTCCTTCGGCAGCCAATTCGGAAGCGGCTTCGATCGGCAAAAAACTGGCCCGGTCGTCGGTGTGCGTCGATTCCTTGTCCCACGCGACATTATCGGTAAATAGCTTCTCGGGCGGCGGCGAAACCGGGCCTGACCACACCTGCTTCACCCCGTCGAAATCCGGCGGGCTGGCCGTGGTAATCAGCGCAATACGCACCTCCGAGAGAGGCTTGGCGGGGCGCGCGAAGGGGACATCATCGAAGGTCGCCCAGCTATAGTCATTGGCGTAACCGAGCGCACGGTAGTAATGGCGCGTGCGCTCCATGTATGGAACAGGAGCGTTTGCCTCTTCCATATCGCATCTCCTTGTCGCTCAAGTCTGTTGGACGGGACGGCCGAGGATACATCGCCAACGGCACCAAAGCGACCCGGCTTCGGCGTCCGTCACCGCACCACCTTCGCACCAGAAACGGATTGAACGAAACGCGGCAGACGCGTTCAAGCTCGAACTAAAACCGCAGCAAAGTCAACGAAACCGCTCGATTTCTCGTCGCTCATAACGGTCTGGTTGCAGGTTCGAATCCTGCCAGGCCCACCAACGATATCAGCGGGTTATCAGGTTCTCATTTCGGCGCTCGTTGGGCGTGCTTGACCGACGCAAAGCGCCTGCAGCAGTCATCAACGTTGCGGCGGCTATCGGAGAACCCATTCCCTTAGTTTGATCCAATCCCATCTCGCAATCGAGCACAGAGAAGCTACAATCCGATCACCCTGTTGGACAGAGAGAACGACCTTTGACCAAGATCATCTTGGTTCGACATGGCCACGTTGAAGGCATCCACCCACCGCGCTTTCGCGGCCGGGAAGACTTGCCTCTGACCAAGCGGGGAGAGGCCGAGGCCTTGGCCGTAGCGCGCCGCATTTCCGAGAAATGGCGCCCAGCATGCGTGTATACGAGTCCGCTTTCGCGGTGTGTTGTGACCGGTGAGGCCATCGCCAGAGCATGCCGGGTCCCATCTCGGAGCATCGAGCAGCTAAACGATATCGACTACGGCACATGGCGGATGAAAACCCACGATGAAATGGCCGCTTCTGAGCCCACGCTTCACGCGGCCTGGTTCAACACCCCGCACTTGATGCGATTTCCTGGTGGCGACTCGCTGCAGGACATGGTTTCCCGGTCGGCAGACGCGGTACGCTTCGCTTTGGAATTACACCCTGACGAAATCGTGGTTTTCGTTTCACACGACAGCGTCAATCGCGCGCTCTTGCTTCAACTCGCCGATCTCCCCCTCCGTTCCTATTGGCGACTTGCACAGACGCCATGCTGCATCAACGAAATCGAGGTGACTGACGGACAGGTTCGGATCCTCGCGATCAATGAGACCTCCCATCTCGACGGTCTTGAGCCGGCATGACCAAGTTGCATCGATGAGTTCGAATTCGCAATCAATTGACATGGATGACGAAAAATCATCCTCGTCGATGTGGCAGTACGATGATGAGAGTGGGGACGACGCATAAACCGGTTTCAGTACGGGTCCGGAAAGAGGATGAAGGCGAATTCTAAGCTGCGTGCTTCGAACGATCTTCCGATCCGCCCGCACCGGCATCAACGATAGCGCGCTCCAAGTTGGTCGCGCTGGCCTCGCATCTGACCTGCGAGACGATATTGCCGGATTTCTCAAAGGCGTGAGCCAGCGATTCGAACTGAGCCTTTGCCGATCTCAATGTCGCAACCGGCACGAGGACATGGGTATCGCCGGGAGCGGTCAGCGCGACCTGGCTTTGCAGGGCAGCCAGCGCGGCTTCCGCCTCTTCCGCGCGACGCAGCAAATCGTTCTGCTTCTTTTCCGCCTCTATCGTAGCCTCGTTCAACTTCAACCGCTGCTCGGAGAGTTGCGACTTGAGGTCTGCCACTTCTGCTTCGAGCCCCGCGATCTTCGCTTCGAGGGTTTTGCGCAGCTCCGAAATGGTGTCGCCCCGAATGCGCTCGACGCGCAAGAGCTCGCTCGACTCCCTCGCCAGACCGACATACGCTTCGAGAAGCCGCGCCGCCCGGAGCAGATTTTCCGAATTGCTGCCGGTCGACATCAGATCGGAAAACCGTTCCAAGAATCGAACGGTCTCCGCTGTCTCAGATAGGTCTGGCGTTGGTGAAATCGCCACGTTCATAAAATCCAAATCAAGAAACAGTTACGCCGTTCATCGAGGCGAAGTGCGCCTGAAACAAGGCTTCGGGTCAACAACCAGGTGACATCAGGTCTTATAAAAAAGAACGCGTCTTGTCGTCACTGAATTGCCTCGGGTTCTCGAATTATCCCTAACTTTCGTCACACCCTGACGGCAGGCCAAAGGCAATTTTGCACCTCACATATCCGTCGACGACGCCGGCCCCCGTATTCATACGGCCGATCAAATTAACGGCCACGCCAACGATCCGCGGTAAGGTTAAGGGATCGAACCACCGCTGCGGGAAAGGATCAGCGACCATGAGTGCTGAACCCATTTGCATCAGATGCGACGTCGAAAGAGTGTTGATCGATATCACGCCGGTCCGAAACCGGCATGAGATGCTGAAATACGAATGCCCCGTTTGCCACAACCTCTTCAGAATTGTCGCGCGGCGGAAGCGGCTCCTGCATGCCGAGGCGGTTTCCGCTCATCCCACATGGCATTAGAGTATGATGAGGCTAGATCAATCTGCGAAGGCAACGGAAGTGTGCTCCCTCTCCCATTGGAGGATGGTGCAGAACAATTACGCCCCGGTCTATCGCCACAAGAGTTTCGAATTCGGCGAGGCGCTTGCCACCGACGGCAAGATCGCGCAGCGGGTTCGCATCGTGGACGGCGACGGCGTGCCGTGGGAGGCGCTGTACACGCTCGAGCAGGAGCCCGACGGCAGCCTCAAGATCAGCGGCTGCGTGCTGATCAAGACGGGCCAGGGGGTGTAGGGCCGTCCCGCAAGACGATCGTTCGCGCCAACAGCCGGACCAATGCCTATTTGGAACGCTGGATATCGAGAATATCCAAGACTGGGCAGTCGGGGGCCGTTCGGCCCGAACACCGGGACACCGTCGTCGTCAGCAGACGTTCAAGCTTTTTCAGGTCGCGAAGTTTCGACCGGATGTCTTCGAGATGATGCGTGGCGATCTCTCGAACCTCGCGACACGACGCCCTGTCAGGCCCGCCCAGCCGCAGCAGCGCGCGGATTTCGTCGAGCGAAAAGCCCAGTTCACGCGATCGCCGAATGAAAACCAGGACGCGGTGGCCCGTCGAATCGTAAACCCGCCGGCCGCTGGCCGTGCGCGGCGGCGGGGACAGCAATTTGACCCGCTCGTAGTAGCGAATGGTTTCGATATTCACGCCACTTCGCTTCGAAAGCTCGCCGATCGCGAACACTTCGGCTCGCGGAGATGTGATTGCACGCATCAAATTGTCCTTGATCCTGTAGTTGCTACAGGATGCACGCTCCCTCCACGCTGATCAATCGGAAATACCGGACTGTCTGCGACACCCAATCGCAACGCGGGTGACGGCATATGGCAGCGGATGAGCGCGCGTGGATGCGTCGGTACCACGCCCTGTTGCAATGAGAGGATGCCTACCATGAACAAGACGATGCAACCGAATCTCGCGGGCCCGATATCCGCTGCGCAGAAATCCGACCCGATGGATTCATCGATGCGGAAGGCGGGGCTGGCCTCTGTGGGCGGGATTTTGGCGGCACTCGCCGCGGCATCGTGCTGCGTGGTGCCATTCGCTCTCTTTACGCTCGGCATAGGCGGTGCATGGATCAGCAACTTGACCGCCCTTGAGCCGTATCAGCCAATCTTCGCCCTGATTACCTTCGGCTTCCTCGGCTATGGGTTCTATCTCGTTTATCGCAAACCCAAGGCCGCTTGTGCTGAAGGCTCATACTGCGCCAAGCCGAGTTCCGGACGTACGACAAAAATCGGTCTTTGGACCGCAACCGTAGTGGTGATCATTGCGCTCGGATTTCCGAAGCTCGCGCCGCTGTTCCTCTAACGCCGTCCAACCCAAAAAGGAGTGAGATCATGATTCGTATCAGTGTGACCGCCGCTGCCCTCGCGATGGCACTATCGCCGTTCGCTGCCCAGGCGGCCGAAAAGACGGTCGTCCTCAATGTCGATAACGCCACATGCGAGCTCTGCGCGCCGATCGTGAAGAAGACCCTGTTGCGGGTGCAGGGCGTCTCAGCCGTCCAGGTCGCTGAAGCCAATGCCGAAGCGAGCGCGGTTGCGACCGTCACCTTCGACGATGCCACCGCTGATGTTCCCAAACTGATCGCCGCGACGACAAACGCGGGCTACCCCGCACGCCTCAAGAATTGAAGCGACGTTTGGTTCACCGAAGGAAGCTTCCGACAAAAGGAGGCTTCCGACAGGCGGCGTCGGATTTAGCGATGGACGGATTCTGATAGAGGGCGAGCGCCCTCTATTACCGGCGCGCGCGCTCTTCGATCTAATTTCCAGTGTAAGGACTTTTCCGATGACGATGCATGATTGTTGTGTTTCCGGCGCGCCGAAACCGAATGGCGGCTACGATCTTGCGATCGTTGGCGCCGGCTCGGCCGGATTCTCAGCGGCGATCGCCGCAGCCGAACTTGGCGCTCAGGTCGCACTGATCGGCCACGGCATGATCGGCGGCACCTGCGTCAATGTCGGCTGCGTACCCTCGAAGACCATGATCCGGGCTGCCGAGGCGGTCCATCAGGCGGAAACTGCCTCGCGCTTTGCCGGTATCCGGGCTGGAGGTGGAATCGCGAACTGGGGTGCGGTTGTGCGCGAGAAGGATGAGCTGGTCTCGTCACTCCGGCAGGCGAAGTACATCGACCTGCTGCCGAGCTACAACACGGTTTCCTATCGCGAAGGCCAAGCGCGCCTTGGAGTTGCTGGCGTGACGGTTGACGGCGATGCGATCAAGGCCGGCAAGATCATTGTTGCCACCGGCGCATCGCCCGACCTCCCGGCGATCCCGGGGATTGAGACGGTGCCGTATCTGACCAGCACCACCGCGCTCGAACTCGAGGAACTGCCCAAGTCGCTGCTCATCATCGGCGGCGGTTACATTGGCTGCGAACTCGGCCAGATGTTCGCGCGCGCCGGCGTCAAGGTAACGATCGCGGCGCGCCGACGGCTGCTGCCTGATGCGGAGCCGGAAATCAGCGGCGCTCTCACCCGGTATTTTGCCGAGGAAGACATAACCATGCGCGGCGGGCTCACGTATCGGGATATCCGGCAAGTGCCCGAGGGCATCATGCTGACGGTTTTCTCCGATGGCCGCGCGGATACGATCACGGCCGAGCGAGTTCTTATCACCACTGGGCGGCGGCCCAACACCGAAGGCTTCGGTCTTGTCGAAGCCGGTATCGAGCTTATGCCGAACGGCGGCATCAAGGTCGACGACCGGATGCGTACCTCAAAGCCCGGCGTCTATGCCGCTGGCGACGTCACCGGACGCGACCAATTCGTCTATATGGCAGCCTACGGTGCAAGGATCGCGGCCGAGAATGCGCTCAACGGCAACAGCAAACGATACGACGCTACCGTCATGCCGGCAGTGGTGTTCACCGATCCGCAGCTTGCCAGCGTCGGCTTGACAGAAGCCGCAGCACGCGGCCAGGGGCTGAAGGTGAAAACCTCGACCCTTAAACTCAGCGCCGTCCCACGGGCCCTTGCCGCCCGCGATACGCGAGGCCTCATCAAGCTCGTCGCCGAGGCGAACAGCGGAAAACTTCTCGGTGCGCACATTCTGGCGCCGGAGGGGGCCGACAGCATTCAGACCGCGGCGCTTGCGATCAAATGCGGTCTTTCGGTCGAACAACTTGCCGAAACGATCTTTCCCTATCTCACCACGGTAGAAGGATTGAAACTCGCCGCACAGACCTTCACCAAGGACGTCGCCAAGCTGTCCTGCTGCGCGTGACGCAGCGAATGCTCAAATACGAGGAGATTGTATGCCCAAATACGAGGAGACTATCATGACTGGTTCCTTTGCGCGCCACGCAGCACTTGCCGTTATGGTCGCCGGCAGCTTCATCATGACGGCAGGTGCCGTGGCGTCACCGCGGCCGGTCGCAGAAATAAAGCTGAAACCGCAGGAATCGCAATCGAAGTTGACTCCCGAACGACCGCCGTTGTTCGGGGAGTTTCTTGCAAGCGGCGACGGAAGGCTCCGGGGCGCTCGCCGGCCGCATCAAGTGGGACCTGTATGAGGATCAATCCAAAGACGCCCGCCATCCTGCGTGGTTTCGCGGTACCCTCGAGCGCAACGGCCGCCAATATCCATTCGAAATTATCGGCGTGTACACACCGGATCCGTCAGATCCCGGGCTGTGGCGGATATCGGGCGCCATCGCGTTCGACGACACAAGGCTTCTTGGAACATTACACGCGCCCATTACCGGCACATTCAATGCCAACGCCAGCAGCGCGCGGTACACCGTCTGGGTCGACAGCAAATCTCGATGAGCCGTTGAAAGTGGCTAGGCGCCTGGGCTCGATCCTCGGCAACATCCGCAGCGGAGCAGACCATGACAGTAGTCGATAAGGTCCCCTCGGTGGAGGCGTACTGGCATAGCCTGGAGCCCCATCTGCCCCACTTCCCGCCCGAGGAGCAACGGGTCGCGGTTGCGCTCTACCGCGAGCTTGCAAAGGGGCGCCCGGTCGATGCCGCGCAATTGGGCCTCGCTCTCGGGATATCCGCCGACGATGCCCGGACGCTCCTCGATCGAGAGCCGATCAAAAACCTCATCTATCCGGACGATCAGGGTCGCGTGCTCGGTTTCGGCGGGCTCGCTGCGGTACAGATGCATCATCGTTTCGAGGTCGACGGTCGAGTGCTGTCGACATGGTGTGCGTGGGACAGCCTGTTCATTCCCGAAATTTTGGGACGAGCGGCGCGTATCACATCGCCTGATCCAGAAAGCGGCGAACTTGTTCGCGTTGTCGCAGCTCCGGAGCGAATCGCGTCGGCCGATCCGCCGGACGCCGTCGTCTCATTCGTGCTACCCGATGCAGAAGTGTTCGGTACATCCGCCGCCAATGTGATGGCGAAGTTTTGTCACTTCATCTTCTTTTTCTCGACGCGGCAATCGGGTGAGCGTTGGGTCGCCAATCGCCCGGGCACATTTCTCTATGCCCTCGAAGACGCCTTCGTCCTCGCGAAGCGACTTAACGCCAGAAACTTCGGAACCGAACTGGCGCGTCGGACATCGTCAACGACCCTCGCGCAATAATCGAACGACGCTCTCGCCTTACGCCAGCGCTAGCCGCTGCCGCGCCCGGAGCAACAGCGCCGCCATGATGGCGATATTGAGCGTGTTCCAGGCAACACCATTGAGGAAGGCAGCCGCGTAGGAACCGGTCGCATCGAAGATCACGCCGGACGCCCAGCCGCCGAACGACATACCGAAGACGGAGGCGGAAATGACGATGCCGACACGGGTGGCCGCCTCGGCGGCCGGCATCGCCTCGCGCACGATGATGGCATAGCTTGGCACGATGCCGCCCTGAAACAGGCCGAACATCGCCGAGATGACGTAGAGCGAAGTGAGGCCGTCGAAGAACAGATAGAGCAGCAGCGCCGAGGCTTGCGCGATCGAGCCGATCAACAGCGTCCGGATGCCGCCGATCCGGTCGGCCAAAAATCCCGATCCGATGCGGCTGATGATGCCAAAGCCGAGCATCAGCGACAGCATCTGCGCGCCGCGCGCCACGCCATAGCCGAGATCGCCGCAATAGGCGACGATGTGAACCTGCGGCATCGACATCGCCACGCAGCAACCGATGCTAGCCAGCGACAGGATCGCCGTCAGCGTATTGGTCGAGAGCCGCAGTTCGAGGCGCGGCGGCGGCGCATCGGCGTGACTGCGTTGCGCCGCCGCGCCCATCAGCATGCGCAACACCGCAAGCGCCAGCGTCATCGCAATCGCCGTGAAGATGCCGATGGCGATATGGGTGGTGCGCCAGCCTGCCGACTGAATGCCCCAATTCACCAGCGGCGGCCAGATGGCGCCGCCGATATAGCTGCCGCTGGCGGCGATGGCCACCGCAAGGCCGCGGTAACGGTCGAACCAGTGCGAGGCTTCCGCCATCAGCGGCCCGAACGTCGTCGAACAGCTCAAGCCGATCGCAAAATGCACAAGATTGAACCGCCAGATCGAGGGCGACATTCCCGCGCCGATATAGCCGAGGCCGAGGAAACCGATGCCAACCCCGAGGGCGACGACGATCCCGTAACGGTCGGTGATTTTTCCGGTCAACACCCCGCCGGAGCCGAAACCGAGCATCACGAACGTGTAGGCGAGCGAAGCCGCGCCGCGCGTCGCGCCGAATTCGGTCTGAACCACCGGCAGCGCCACCACCACCGACCACATGCCGACGCTGCCAAGCGAGCCGATCAGCACGGCTACGGCGAGGCGGATCCATGCCCGGCCCGAATCGGGAACGAACAGGGACGAATTTCGGCTGAGGTGAGCGGCAATTTCCACGGCGGAGGAACTTCCTCGGCTCTGGCATTCGCGTCAACCGCTATGGCGCGATATTGGGCATGCAGACGTGGAGGGTGGGCCCTCGGCGTCAGGCACCGCGGAGGCCAAAATCCGTTGGATACGAAGGACGGGCCGGCCCATCGCCGATCTCCGCCGGCCGGAGCAAGATAAGTCCCGGCAAAGAAAGTAAGCATCGGTGAAAAGATGAGCCTTGGCGAGAAGCTAAGTCCTGGCGAAATCGTGATGATCGCCGGTTTGCGGCCTCACTGCTTATATGCGACAATAGGCGATGCAATCGAGCCGGCTTCTTAACCTGTTGATCGCGATTTGCGTCGCCGCGGCACTTCTTTCCGCGCAGATCGCATCGCCTTTGGCCGTAGAGCTGGTTTCGCCGGTCGCCGGCAGCGAGATGCAAGTGATGGCCGACGGCAGTCCATGCAGCGCGCCATGCTGCCCCGATCGGTCCGGCTCCGACGATTGCGGATCATGTCCGTGCTTCGGTCTCTGCCTGCCGATGGTGACGATCGCGGCTCCCACGGCAGGAGCCGCCCTCGCGTTCCGCTATCCTTTGCGAAACGCGTTCGCCATTCCGGTTGAGCTGCTCATCGAAGGCCTGGGCGCGAAGCCGCCGCATCATCCACCTCGAATCATCGTCTGAACGGCGCGCAAGCGCCTGAAGGCTGACGCGCGGGACTATGAGCCCTGCGCGACATTGCGTGCCGGCCTAGCGGCCGGCCGGGTCGAGGAATCCCATCATGACAAGATCAACAATTATATGCGCTGCTGCGATCATCGCATGTCTCGGCGTGGCCCTCGTGGGCACACGACCGGAGCGGCTCGCAAGTCCGATAGCTTCCGTTGCGGCCGCGGCGGACGCCGGCGCGCCAGCCATGCCGAGCGATTTCAAGGCGGCCGACACAGGGACCGCGCGCAGGATCAAATACTACCGCAACCCGATGGGTCTGCCGGACACCTCGCCGACGCCCAAGAAGGATTCGATGGGGATGGATTATTTGCCCGTTTATGAGGGCGAACAGGACGACGACTCATCGGTCAAGGTCAGCGCGGGCAAGCTGCAAAAAGCAGGCGTTCAGACAGAAATCGCGGAGCGCCGTATCCTGAATACGATGGTTCGTGCACCGGGCATCGTTGAGGAAGATGAGCGCCGCAGATCGGTGGTGTCGCTGCGTTTCGAAGGCTTCATCGAAACCGTCGGCAATGTCACCACCGGCACCCACGTGCATAAGGGCCAGCCGCTGATGCGCATCTACGGGCCCAGCCTGTCGAGCGCCGCCGCCGAGTATCTCTCGGCTCTCAATGCCCGCCCGGAGGCTGGAATAGGCAATCAGGGCTTGAAAGGGGCTCGCCGGCGCCTCGAAAACCTGGGAGCACCGGACGACTTCATTGCTGACATTGAGCGTACGCGTGAAATCCCGGTCTATGCGAGCTGGCCTGCGCCGCAGGACGGCGAGATCGTCGAGCGGACGGCCGTCAACGGCATGCGGGCAGCGCCGGGCGACGTGTTGTTCCGGATTGTCGATCATGAGGTCGTCTGGGTGATGGTCGATGTCAGCGAACGCGATCTGGGTCTCATTGAAGTCGGGCAAAAGGTCGTCGTCCGGCCGCGGGCATATCCGAACCGTCCCTTCACCGGCAAGGTTACGGTGATCTACCCGCATTTGAAGATGGAAACCCGTACAGCACGAATAAGAATCGAGCTGCCTAATCCCGATGACGTGCTGCGGCCGGACATGTATGCGGACGTGGAAATTGCCACAGGAACGGAAGCTCCCGTTGTGACAGTGTCCAGCAGCGCCGTCATCGACAGTGGGGAGCGGCAGATCGCGCTTCTCGACAAGGGCGACGGCCGTTTTGAACCCCGTGCGGTCAAACTCGGACGCCGTGGCGGCGGTCGTGTCGAGATCATGGAAGGGCTTGCCGAAGGCGACAAGGTCGTGGTCTCAGCCAACTTCCTGATCGACGCCGAAAGCAATCTCAAAGCCGCGCTCAATGGCCTGGATACCGGGGAGAAATCGCAATGATCGCGCGTCTTATCGAATGGTCGGCCCGCAACGTGATGCTGGTCCTGATCGGTGCGTTTTTTGCTGCGGCAGCCGGATTCTATGCGCTGGAGCACTCGGCACTGGACGCCATTCCGGATCTGTCCGACACACAGGTGATCGTCTATACGGAATATCAGGGTCAGGCACCTCAGGTTATTGAGGATCAGGTCACCTATCCGCTGACGACGGCGATGCTCACGGTGCCAAAATCGAAGGTGGTGCGCGGCTTTTCCTTCTTCGGCGTCTCGTTCGTCTATATTATCTTCGAGGATGGCACCGATATCTACTGGGCCCGCTCGCGTGTTCTTGAATACCTCAACGCGGCCGCGCGCAAGCTGCCGGCCGGAGTGACGCCGACGCTGGGGCCGGATGCCACGGGGGTTGGCTGGGTTTATCAATATGCGCTGCAGTCCAGGGATAAATCGCTGGCTGATCTCAGATCCCTGCAGGATTGGACCATCCGCTACGGCATTGCCAAGGCCGAGGGCATCGCCGAAGTGGCAAGCGTCGGCGGCTTTGTCAGGCAATACAACATCATCCTCGATCCGAACCGGATGCGGTCGCTGGATATCCCGCTTGCGAAAGTGCGCGATGCGGTCCGCGGCAGCAATATGGACGTCGGCGGACGGTCCGTCGAGCTTTCCGAGTTCGAATTCATCGTGCGCGGACGTGGCTACGTCAAAAGCCTTTCAGACCTTTCGAATATCGTCGTAAAGGTCGACAAGGGCACGCCGGTCTTGCTGAAGGACGTGGCACGGGTCGAACTCGGGCCGGACGAGCGCCGGGGGATTACCGAACTCAACGGAGAGGGCGAGGTCGCCAGCGGCATTGCGTTGCAGCGATTCGGGCAGAACGCGCTCGATGTCATCGACAATGTTAAGGCGCGGCTCGCGGACATGGCGTCGGCGCTGCCGAAGGACGTGCAGATCATACCGGTCTACGACCGTTCGAACCTGATCTACAACGCGATCGAAACGTTGAAGCGAACGCTCACCGAAGAAAGCATCGTCGTCGCGCTCGTCTGCATCGTGTTCCTGCTGCACGTGCGCAGTGCCCTGGTTGCGATCGTAATGTTGCCGGTCGGCATATTGATAGCGTTTGCTGCCATGAAGGCCCTTGGTATCGGCTCGAATATCATGAGCCTCGGCGGGATCGCGATTGCGATCGGCGCCATGATCGACGGCGCCGTCGTCATGATCGAGAACGCTCACAAGCACCTCGAACGCGCGCCGCCTGACAAGCCCCGAATCGAAATCCTGATTGAAGCGGCGAGCCAGGTCGGTCCCGCGCTGTTTTTCAGCCTGCTGATCATCACGGTGTCTTTCATGCCGATCTTCACCATGGAATCGCAGGAGGGGCGCCTGTTCAGTCCGCTAGCCTACACCAAGACGTTCTCGATGGCCGCAGCGGCGATCCTGTCGGTGACGTTGGTGCCGGTCTTGATGGTTTTGTTCATTCGCGGCAAGATCATTCCGGAGCACAGGAATCCGATCAATCGGTTCCTGATCTGGGTCTATCGGCCGCTGATTCGTGGCGTGCTGAAAGCCAAGACCCTGACGATCTTTCTCGCGCTTGTCGTTCTGGTGGTCAGCCTTTGGCCGGCCCGGCAACTCGGAACCGAGTTCATGCCGAGCCTGAACGAAGGCACGCTGATGTACATGCCGACCTCGTTGCCCGGCATGTCCGTGACCAAGGCAGCCGAGATCCTGCAGACCCAGAACAAGGTCATCAAGACGTTTCCTGAAGTCGAGTCGGTTTATGGCAAGGCCGGCCGCGCCGAGACCGCGACCGATCCTGCACCCACCGAGATGTTCGAAACCATCATCAATCTCAAGCCCAAGGACCAGTGGCGTGTGGGCCTGACCGTCGACGGCCTGATCGCCGAGCTGGACAAGGCTTTGCAGTTTCCCGGCATCTCGAACGCCTGGACCATGCCGATCAAGGCCCGCACCGACATGCTCGCGACCGGAATTCGCACGCCGGTCGGCATCAAGGTTCTTGGAAAAGACCTGACGGAGATGGAGAAGCTGGCGCGGCAGATCGAAACCGTCGTGAAAGCCGTTCCCGGCACATCGAGCGCTTTTGCTGAACGTGTCATCGGCGGCTATTATCTGGATATCGTTCCGAATCGAGAGGTGCTCGCACGCTACGGCCTCATGGTGAGCGATGTGCAGGATACCGTCTCGTCCGCCCTCGGCGGCGAGACCGTTACCACGACCGTGGAGGGCCGTGAGCGCTATGGCGTCAATCTGCGCTATCCGCGCGATCTGCGCAGCGATCCGCAATCGATCGCGCGCGACGTATTGGTGGCGCTGCCGGGCGGCGGGACTGTCCCGCTTGGGGAGGTCGCCGCGATCAAGCTGACGCGTGGTCCGACCTCGATCCGGACCGAGAACGGCCAACTCGCCGTCTACATTTTCGTGGATATCCGCGACCGCGATCTCGGCAGCTACGTCGCCGACGCCAAGGCGGCGGTTGCCGCTAGCGTGCAATTTCCACCGGGGAATTACGTCGTCTGGAGCGGCCAATTCGAATATCTAGAGCGCGCCAACGCCAAGCTGAAAACTGTGGTGCCTGTCACGCTGCTGATTATCTTCCTGCTGCTCTATCTCAATTTCCGGCGCATCACTGAAACACTGATTGTGATGCTGTCGCTACCGTTCGCGCTCGTCGGCGGTCTTTGGCTGATGTGGTCGCTCGGCTTCAATTTTTCGGTTGCGGTTGCCGTGGGCTTCATCGCTTTGTCCGGCGTCGCGGCGGAGATCGGCGTCATCATGCTGATCTATCTCGATCACGCGATGAAGGAAGTCCTCGCCGAGCGGCTCGCGGAACGCAAACCGTTCACGCGAACAGACTTGAATGTGGCCATCATGCGGGGCACGGTCGAGCGGGTACGGCCTATCATGATGACCGTCACCGCCATCATGGCCGGCCTCATTCCGATCCTGTGGAGCACCGGCACCGGCTCGGAGGTCATGCAACGCATCGCGGTACCGATGATCGGCGGCATGATCTCGGCGACCATTCTGACGCTGGTCGTGATCCCGGCCGTATATGCGCTGGTCAAGGGGTTTCGATTACCGCGCGAACCGAGCGTTGCAGCTCAGGTTGAAAGGGACGTCGAGGTTCAGGCCGCGGCAAATACCTTTAACCGTTCGCAAGCGGCGGAATGAACACGGCGCCACCGGATGCGAGGGGAACCAGCTCCGCGATTATTTCGGACTTGGTTTTCGTCGGCTGTAACCAAACCGCGCGTCACCGTCGTTCCAGAACTAAAGGGAGATCGCCAAAATGATTGAAGCGCGATGTTGATCGGCACTCGGACCGCAGAACCGTTTGTGCCAGTGGGAGTTGGTTGTGAACGTTTCCATTGAACACCGACCAGGACTTGCGGTTGTAGTTGCCAGCCCGGGGTACACAAAACGGCGGGGGTGTCTATGAGTAGTTCTACTTCGATTTGCGGGCGTGTGACGGCCGTTTTGCTCGTTGGATTAGCGGGCTGCACCATCCACCCTCCCGGCGAGCGCGAAGAACGCGCAGCGGCCGAGCAGATCGGGAAGCCGTTCGAGAAGCGGATTGAAGTCCGCCAGATATCGCCGCTTTCGGCAAATCCAACATCCGACCAATTGGTCGAATACGCACTGCGCAGCAACGGGGAATTGGAGCAGCGCTATTGGGAATGGCGGTCAGCAATCGAGCAGATTCCGCAGGACGCCACCCAGACCTCGACGCTCAACGTGGCGGCCGGAACAAGCATCACCAATGGACACAGCAGTTTGGGAAGCAGCACGCTGACCCTCGCCAACGATCCCATGACGGACATCAAGTGGCCCGACAAGTTGGATGCAGCCGCCAAGCAAGCACTGGAGAACGCACGGGCCACCGGCCGACGCTTCTTCAAGGCCGAATACGATCTGCGGTACAAGGTACTCAAAGCCTACTACGATTATGCTTTGAACGCTGAACTGATCCGCCTGGAGCAAAGCAATCAGCGATTACTCCGGACAACCGCGACGGCGGCCGAAACCCGCAACCGCGACGGCAGATCCGGTCAGCGGGATGTGCTGAAATCGAGCAACGAGATGGATTTATCGGGCAACGACATCGCCAATATGCGATCGCAACTGCCGAGTCAGCGTGCAGCAATCAATGCGCTCCTGAGTCGTCCCGCAGATGCGCCGTTGCCCGTTCCGACGAAACTGCCGGCGTCGCGACGGGTGGTCTATAAGGACGGGGATCTGGTCGAATTGGCGGCGAAACAGAACCCGGAGCTGATCGCGCTCGCCGATGAGATTCGTGGCCGCGACGAGGGGATACGGCTTGCCAAGCTTCAATATGTACCCGATTTCAACTTGAGTCTGGGCACTGACCTGATGGGGGTCACCCAATCACTGTTGGCGCAGGCGACAGTCCCGATTCTCCGCTACGAGGCACTCAATGCCGCCATTGCGCAGGCCGAGGCTAAGCTTCGCGCCTCCGAGGCTATGCGCCAAGAGGTCGGCAATAACCTAACGGCACAGGTGATTGCGGACATCCAGGTCGTTCGGGACGCCGACCGTCAACTCGACCTGTTCGACCACACCATCCTTCCGCGCGCCCGCCAAGTCGTGAATGTCGCCCGGACCGCATATGAAACCGGCGACGCGTCTGAAACGGACGCCGCATCGCTGCTCAACCTTTTAGACGATCAGCGATCATTGATTGCTATTGAGCGCCTCGCTGCCAGGCTCAGAATCACGCGAGAGGCCCATCTTGCGGAGCTTGAGTCAATCACGGCCACCGATCTAACGAGTCTCCCTCATACTGACACGCGAGCGGCAGCCCATTAGCGTTTCGGACGATCGCACGAGATTGAAACTCCGGCTACCTATCGTCGGAATTCAAGAACCTTTTACAGGCTGCGCCGATGAGGCCCTTGATCTTGGTGCCTCGGTTATCCGGGATTGACCGGTCAGGCTGAAAGTGCGGGGTCGACGTCCAATCAGGCAACGTGCATCCAGTGAACAAGCTCGTGACGCGAGACATTTAATTCACGACGTAGTGATCTGGCCCTGTCCCCGACCTATAGCGTCGTAGTAGTGGACGACCTCGGCGCCTTTGCCGGCCAAGCAGGTAGCCGCGGCTGGCGGGTCTAGAGCGTTTTCGAACGAAAGCCTGCCCCGGACTTGATCCGGGGTGGATACCGGGTTCGCGTGAAGAAAACGCGTCAAAACAAGAATAGAGCTTCGGCTTTGATTCCAATCAGAACCGACAATGCTCCAGGCGGACCTCATTCATCTGAGTTTCGCGATTGGCTGGGAGAATGGCCGGCGGCTGGATTGGCAGCCGCCGGCCACAAGCACCCGCCATATGGGCGCAAGCCTCACCGATTGCGGCGCCGGCAGGGCCAAGTTGTTGTCGCGTTAACCCTTTCCTAACCATACACCGGGCAAAAATTGCCCAGTTGCGAAGTTGAGTGTCGTCGGCCGCGTAGAACGGGGGAGTACCCGTGGACGCCAGTGCGGTGCCTCATTTTCGAAACGGTGGTCCTGCGGCCGCCGCGCAGACGTTTGGCAACCGCGAGCGGCATTCGCGGGGGGAAGCAAGTACCATGGTCGATGTCACGGCGGGTCAAGGCGCGGCAACTGCGAACGGGTTTCCAAGTTTCGGTGAAATCGGCACCATCCTAAAGCGCGGCGATCTCGCGCTCGCCTTCGGCATCCTCACCATCCTGGTCGTGCTGATCCTGCCGCTGCCCGCGATCGTGCTCGACCTCTTTCTGGCGATCTCGATCACGCTGTCGATCCTGATCCTGATGACGTCGCTGTTCATTCAGGCGCCGCTGGAATTCTCCTCGTTCCCGACCATCCTTCTGATATCGACCATGCTGCGGCTGTCGCTCAACCTCGCCTCGACGCGGCTGATCCTCTCCCGCGGCCACGAGGGCACCGACGCCGCCGGCCACGTCATCGAAGCCTTCGGCAATTTCGTGATGGGCGGCAATTTCGTGATCGGAATTATCGTGTTCGCGATTCTCGTGATCGTGAATTTCGTCGTCATCACCAAGGGCTCGGGGCGCATCGCCGAAGTCGCCGCGCGCTTCCACCTCGACGCCATGCCGGGCAAGCAGATGGCGATCGACGCCGACCTCTCCGCCGGCCTGATCGACGAGAAGGCCGCCAAGGAGCGGCGCAAGGCTCTGGAGGACGAAAGCGGCTTCTTCGGCGCCATGGACGGCGCCTCGAAATTCGTGCGCGGCGACGCGGTTGCGGGGCTGCTCGTCGTCTTCATCAACATCATCGGCGGAATCATCATCGGCGTGGCGCAGCAGAGCCTGAGCTTTTCCGAAGCCGCGCACACCTACACGCTGTTGACCGTCGGCGACGGCCTGGTCACGCAGATTCCGGCGCTGATCGTCTCGACCGCCGCGGGCCTTTTGGTCTCCAAGGCCGGCGTCACCGGCGCCGCCGACAAGGCCCTGATGAAGCAGCTCTCGGGCTATCCGCAGGCGCTCGGCATGTCGGCCGGCGTGATGATGGTGCTGGCGATGCTGCCGGGAATTCCGATGCTGCCGTTCCTCGCGCTCGGCGGCGGCGCGGCGGCGCTGGCGCTTTCGGCCCGCAAATTCAAGCGCGCGGCCTCGGCTGCCGCGGCCGCCGCCGCCGCGGCTCCGGCCGCTTCGGCGGCCGGCGCTTCGGCGGAAGAGCCGATCTCGACGGCGCTGAAGATCGACGACCTCAAGATTGAACTGGGCTACGCGCTGTTGCCGCTGGTGAACGGCCCCGACGGGACCGACCGGCTGACCGAGCAGATCAAGGCGCTGCGCCGCTCGCTCGCGATCGAGATGGGCTTCGTCATGCCGTCGGTGCGCATTCTCGACAATGTGCAGCTCGAAGCCAACACCTACATCATCAAGATCAAGGAAGTGGACGCGGGCACGGGGCGGATCTGGCCGAACCAGTTCATGGTGATGGACCCCGGCGGCAGCCAGGTCGACGTACCGGGTATTCACACCACCGAACCAACTTTCGGCCTGCCGGCGACCTGGGTCGACGCCGGCCTCAAGGAAGAGGCTTCGCTGCGGGGTTATACCGTGGTCGATGCCGCGACCGTGCTTTCGACCCACCTCACCGAGCTGCTCAAGAGCAACATGTCGGACCTGTTGTCCTATGGCGAGGTGCAGAAGCTTCTCAAGGACCTGCCGAAGGAGCAGGGCGAACTGATCAAGGACATCGTGCCGAGCCAGGTGACGATTTCAGGCATCCAGCGCGTGCTGCAGCTCCTGCTGGCGGAGCGCATCTCGATCCGCGATCTCTCCACCATTCTCGAAGGCATCGCTGACGCGCTCGCCTTCTCGCGCAACCCGGCGACGATGGTCGAGCACGTCCGCGCCCGCCTGGCGCGCCAGATCTGCGCGCAAAATACCACCGCCAACGGCTATTTGCCGCTGATCGCGCTGTCGGCAAAGTGGGAGCAGGCCTTCGCCGAATCCCTGATCGGCCAGGGCGAGGAGCGCAGCCTTGCGATGCAGCCGTCCAAACTGTCGGAATTCATGACCGCGGTGCGCGAACGGTTCGAGCAGGCCGCCCGCGACGGCGAGTCACCGGTGCTGGTGACCTCGGCGGCGATCCGCCCCTTCGTCCGCTCGCTGGTGGAGCGCTTCCGCGCGCAGACGACGGTGCTGTCGCAGGCGGAAATCCACCCCCGGGCGCGGCTGAAAACGGTCGGCAGCATCTGATCTCTGCTTTCATCGCTGCAATTGAAGGTGCGTCTCATGCGCAGAAAGAACTTTTCGAGAATCATTCAAGACTTCGCCTGACTGCTGTTGCCGTCGAAGTATCGCGGCAGTAATGAAATGGCATGTTGGCTTCGCCTCTCGCATCCGATCACCCTTGGCCTCTTCCGCTTCTTCGCCTCCTGCCCCTTCCGCTTCTGCAACCTATTCTCACTCTCATCGGCACGAAGGTTGCCAGGGCCCAACCCGATATTTTTGCGCGCCTCGGGCCAAACGCCCTGAAGTCCTTTATCATCGACCCGACCGATCTCCCGTTCGTCTTGCTGCTGAAACCGAGACCCGATCGTCCGTCGCTAAGCGCCTGGCGCCGTAATGATGCGCCTTATTCCCATGCGCGTATTGCGGGTTCATTTCTCGATCTCTTCGACCTGATCGACGGTTCACTCGACGGAGACGCCTTGTTCTTCTCACGCAAGCTGCTCGTCACAGGAGACACCGAAGCCGTCGTCGCATTGCGCAACGCGCTCGACGATGTGGACGGCGGGATCATCGAAACCATCACCAATGCTTTCGGTCCCCTTTCCAGCATTGCAGCGGTGACAGTCTCGCATTTGCGCACACTTGGCGGCAGGAAAAACCATGCATGACCATGTCGAACACCGGCGCCCCGAACTGGTCTGTCCGGCCGGAACGCCGGCCAGTCTGCGCACCGCGGTCGATGCCGGCGCCGACGCAGTCTATTGCGGGCTTCAGAATGCGACGAATGCGAGGAACTTTCCGGGACTGAATTTTTCGCCCGACGAGTTGCGAAGGTCGGTCGGATATGCCCGCGCGAAGGACAGCAAGGTTCTGCTGGCCGTCAACACCTTTCCCCCGGCAGGCCAGTTCCAGCTTTGGAAAGACGCGGTCGCAATTGCCGCCTCGGTGGCGGTGGATGCCATGATCGTTGCAGACATGGGCGTCGCAGCGTACGCCTCCCGTGAACACCCGGAGCTTCGTTTGCACCTGTCCGTGCAGGCCGGCGCTTCGTCGCCGGAAGCGATCCGCTTCCATTGCGAGGAGTTCAACGTCAAGCGCGTTGTGCTGCCGCGTATTTTGACTGTCGCCGAGATTGCGGAGATTCACCGACAGATCCCTTGCGAGATCGAGGCGTTCGTGTTCGGAAATATCGGAATGATGGCCGAGGGCCGTTGCAGCCTGACAAACTATGTGACCGGAGTTTCGACCAACATGGACGGCGTGTGTTCGCCGGCGGCCGACGTCCGCTATGAGGAGGAGACCGACGGCACGCTGACGACCCGCCTGGGGCCATTTGTCATCGATCAATACCGGCGCGGCGAAAGCGGCGGCTATCCGACGATTTGCAAGGGACGGTATTCCTGCTCGGCTCAGAGTGAGCCCTATTATGCGTTCGAAGAACCGCGATCATTGAACCTCTCGGCCTTGTTGCCGGATCTTATGCGAGCCGGCGTAACCGCGTTGAAGATTGAAGGACGCCAGCGCAGCCGCGCCTACGTAAAATCCGTCGTAGCGGCCTTTCGCCTGGCGGTTGACGAGATCATGGCGGGCAAGGAACCGGCGCTGGCCGATCTGATCGCGCTCACCGAGGGCCATAAAGAGACTCAAGGCGCCTTTCAGAGCAAGAGTTGGAGATAATCGAATATGAGCGGCGCGCGAAACGAGCTGACGCTTGGCCCAAATTGGTTCAATTGGGCACCCGAAAAATGGCGCGACTTCTATTTCCAGATCGCCGACGAAGCGCCGGTGTCGGTCGTCTATCTCGGCGAAACCATCTGTTCCAAACGCGCGCCGCTGTTTTCGGATTATTACGAAGCGGTCAGCGAACGCCTTCGCACCGCCGGCAAGACCGTAGTGCACTCGACCCTCGGCGAAACGGCTTCGCAGGTTGATCGTCGTCTGGTCAGCGACGTTTGCGAGAGAACGCCGGACCTGATCGAGGCAAACGACGCATCGGCGGTGTTCCATCTGCGCGGGCGGCCTCACCACATCGGCCCGCTGATGAACGTCTATAACGAGGAGACGCTGCGCTTTCTCGCGGGCAAGGGCGCACGGAATATCTGCCTCCCGATCGAACTGCCGTTTTCAGCCACCCGCGTTCTCTGCGCGGCCGCAGCTATGGAGAAAGTGACAATCGAGGTTCAGGTCTTCGGCCGTCAACCGCTAGCGCTTTCGGCGCGGTGCTATCATGCCCGGGCGCATAGCCGTACCAAGGATACCTGCCGGTTCGTCTGCGAGAACGATCCGGATGGCCTGGTGCTGACGACGTTGGAGCGAACGCCCTTTCTCGTCGCCAATGGCGTGCAGACCCTGTCCTACGAGTATCTCAATCTCGCGCAGGAAATCCCTGCTCTCAAAGGCGCCGGCGTTTTTCGCTACAGGCTGTCCCCGCACAGCTGCGACATGGTGCAGGTTGCAACCGCCTTTCGCTCCGTCCTTGACGGAACGTTGGCCGCCGGAGAGGCAATGGCGCGCCTTGAGGAATTGCCTGTCGACGCACCGTTTTCGAACGGCTTCCATCATGGCCGTCCCGGCCGTGGCTGGAGTGCTCTCGATACGAATGCCTGACCTCAATCCGCAGAAGACGAGGCGCCGCGCTCCCGGTAGCTTCGGCATCCGCTCGCTGGTGAGCGCTTCCGCGCGCAGACGACGGTGCAGTCGCAGGCGGAAATCCATCCCCGGGCGCGGCTTAAGACCGTCGGCGGCATTTAGGCGACCGCCGGACGGCCGGGTCCTGTCGTCCCCGGCGAACGACGCCGCCGCCCTGCTTGTTTTTTGGCCACAGGCAACTGATTTCTTAATTTCTGCGGTTCCGCATCCCTTTCGGGGCGGACGGCCTGTTTTCTAGATAAACTATTGTAATTATTATCATTTATTGATTTTATGGTCCACTGGCGAAAAATCCAAGTCGCGAACTATCACTCATTATCACCGCTTTGTGATCGCCCCTTAGGAACCGAGAGGCGGATCCCCATGTTTCTTTGAGCCAGATCATGAACCTGTCGGCGGATCGTGGATACCAATCCGTTAAGGCAGGCGCAGGAGGCTTTCCATGAACCATTCGATCTACAGCGCCGATCGCTCGACCCACCTCAAGATTGTGGTGGTCGCGCTCGTTGCTGGCATCGCGGTGGCGGGCTTCAGCATCTCGGCTCGCAACTCTTCGGATGACGGCTATACGCAGGCGGCGCGCGTGATGAAGGCCGGCAAGCCCGTAGCCGTAACCAGTTCGAACACGTCGGTGGTACGCTAAGGATTTTGTGAATTCACGCGGCTCTTTACCAGCCCCCCAAAGTAACCGCGTGAATATTGAAGACCCAACTACCCCCAAGTTGGCCAAAGACGACCGAAAACGCCCGCTCCCCACGGGCGTTTTCTTTTTGGGCCGTCAAGAGCCTGGATAAGCGGCACGCCGCTTACCGCGCCGGCGGCGGAACGGTCTCGATCAGCTTGCCGGCGAACAGCGGCGCGGAATGCGGATTGCCGTCGGGCGATCCGCCGGCCTGCTCGACCGTCACCGCGTAAGTCGCGGTCTTCATCAAGTCGGCGTCGTAGGATGCCAGCACCGGACGAGAGGTGAAGTCGCCGCCGCCGATCACGCCGAGTGAGCGCGGCTTCGGCAGCTTGTCGGAGATCAGCCAGAGTTCGAAGCTCTTGCCGGGCTCGGCGGACGCGCCGACCTTGCGCACCGTGTAATTCTTGGTCGCCTCGTCGACGGTGAGAATGAATGCCGGCGAGCCGCCTTCCCTCTGCAGGACGGCGACGTATTGAGCCGAGGCTTTCGCAACCGGCTGCGGCGCCTTTGTTTCGACCACTTGTGTCCGCGGCCGCGGACGCATGCGGTCGGGAAGCAAATCCGGCACCGCGAGCCCGACCCCGACCAGCGCAACCAGCACCGCTGCGATCGCGGAAGCTGCGGTCGCAATCGAACGCCAGCGCCTGATTTTCGCGGTCAGGCGGATGACATTGGAATCGTCCATGGCGGTGGCGTGTTGCTCGACCGGAAGCGCGGCCAGCGCCAACGGCTCGGGCAACACCAGCGGCGCCTGCGGTTCGGAGTGGCCGACTGCGGCCCGGATCCTTTCCCAGACCTCGGGCCGCGGCTCCACCGATCCGACCATCTGGTTGAGGGCGCCGAGCTTGTGCTCCCACGACCGGACCATTGCCGTGAAGTCCTTGTCGACGGACATCATGGTCTCCACCCGCGCGCGTTCGTCGGCATCGAGAGTGCCGAGTGCATATTCCGCGGCGAGCGCGATATGGTCGTCGTTGTAGGCCATTATCTAGAGTCCAAGACACTCCCTGATATCCATCATGCTGCGGCGCAGCCATGTCTTTACCGTGTTCACCGGCGCCTCGAACTTCGCCGCCAATTGCTCGCGGCTCCAGCCATTGTAGTAGGCGAGTAGCACGAGCTTTTGCCGATCCGGCTCCAGACGGCCGACGCATTCCAGAAGCCGCTTCAACTCTTCCGTCATTTCGCGGCGCGCCAGCGGGTCGGGTGTGTCGGCCGCTACCTCCATGGCCGCAGGCTCCTCTTCGATCGACGACTCGCCGCGCTTGCGCACAATGTCGATGGCACGGTTACGGGCAATCGACGCCATCCAGGTGATCGGTGAAGACAGGCCCGGATTGAACTGCCCGGCGCTGTTCCAGATCTTGACGTAAGCCTCCTGAATGACCTCCTCTGCGAGATCCTGTCGGCGCAAGATACGCAGCACCACGCCAAACAGTTTCGCGCGCGTGGCGGCATACAGGCGCTCGAAAGCGGCCTCATCGCCCTTCGCAACTGCGGCAATCAGCCAGACCAGCTCAGCCGGCGTCAGCATTCAGCGTCCCCAAAATCGCGATGCCCCATCGCTTACTGTTCACCGGAGCGGCAGTCCACCGCTGCCTTGGTCGGGTCGTATCATATCTTGGGCCGGGTCGGTGTCCACCAAGCCCGCGGCCGCCGGCCCTATGGAGGCGACCCAACAAAACGTGAAGAAAAACCCGGACCTCGCGATCCGGGCTCTCACCATCCTGTCGAAGTTGAGGAACGAAGAAGGCTTCAAGCCACTCCGAGCCGGGCGCGCATCAAGCCGATGCTGTCGAGATCGGCCTGTTCGCGGGCGTTCTCTTCGGCCCGCTCGCGTGCCTGATCGCGCTCGTCCAGAAGTTCGACCTTCTTGAGCTCGTCGAAGGCTTCGCCCAGCAGGCTTTTCGCATCCTCGAGCTGAATACGCAGCTCGTCGGCGGAACGGGTCAGATTTTCCCGGCGCTGGATCGCTGCCTTGGCATAGGTCGGATAGGCGAAGTGCGAGGGATCGTTGATCCCGGCGCGCTCCTGTTCGCTCTGGATCTCGCGCTCCAGGTCGACGGACATGCGCTGGAAATCAGCGATCATGCCTTCGATCTGGGCGACCCTTCGGCGCTTCTCGTCGACCTGAAATTTCTTCAGACGGATCAGCGTTTCACGTGACTTCATCGACTCATACTCCCCAGAAGTCCCAATCTGGATAAGGGACAGTACCGGCACCCCCCGGGGCCCCGCCGGCATTACGGCTTATGTGTCGGCGATGATGGCCTGACAAAGTTAGCTTTCCGTTTCCAAATCCTTGAGGATTTGCTCAAGTTGCCGATAACCTTCATTGAGGCCGGCAGCCTCGTCCTTGTCCTGGCGCAGGAAGGCCTCCAGCGGCTCGTGCAGGGCGATCGCCTTGTCGACCTCGGGGCTGGAGCCTGCCCGATAGGCCCCCAGCCGGATCAATTCCTCCATGTCGGCATAGGTCGACATCATCTGACGGGCCATGGTGATGGCCGGCAAATAGGCCGGATCGGCCGATTTGGGCATCGAGCGCGAAATCGACCTGAGAACGTTAATCGCCGGAAACCGGCCCCGCTCGGCGATCCTGCGATCCATCATCACGTGGCCGTCGAGAATGCCACGGACCGCGTCCGCGATCGGCTCATTGTGGTCATCGCCATCGACCAGCACCGTGAAAATACCGGTGATGGTGCCCGCTGCGGTCCCAGGGCCGGCGCGCTCCAACAGCTTCGGCAATTCGGTGAACACGGTCGGCGTGTAGCCCTTGGCGGTCGGCGGCTCACCCGCCGAAAGGCCGATCTCGCGCTGTGACATGGCAAAACGCGTCACCGAGTCCATCAGACACAGCACGTCTTTGTCCTCGTCGCGAAAATACTCGGCAATGGCCAAGGTCAGATAAGCCGCCTGCCGCCGCATCAATGCGGGCTCGTCAGAGGTCGCAACCACCACGACCGAGCGCGCCAATCCCTCCTCGCCGAGGTCGTCCTGCAGGAATTCCTGCACCTCGCGGCCGCGTTCGCCGACGAGGCCGATCACCGTGATATCGGCATCCACGTTGCGCGCCAGCATCGACAACAGGACGGACTTGCCGACGCCGGAACCGGCGAAGATACCGAGCCGCTGGCCGCGGCAGCAGGTCAGGAAGGTGTTGAGCGACCGCACCCCTAGATCGAGCGGAGCGCCGACGCGCTTGCGCGAATGCGCCGGTGGCGGCGAGTTGCGATAGGGCACCGGCGAGGCACCCTGCGGCAAGGGTCCCTTGCCGTCGATCGGCTCCGCCATCGCATTGACAACCCGCCCCAGCCAAAGCGGCGATGGCCGGATCTGGCTTGCGGAATTGGCGATGACGGCGCGACAGCCGCGCCTGACCCCTTCAAGACCGGCGAAGGGCATCACCACGGCGTTGTTGCCGGTAAATCCGATGACCTCGGAGGGGATGAAGCGATTGTCGCCGGTATCGATGATGATGCGGGCGCCCACGCTCATCGCGTGGATCGGCCCGGCGATCTCGACCATCAGGCCGCGCACGCCGACTACCCGGCCATAAATGTTGACGCCGTCGATATCGCCGATCTGCTCGGCAAGCGCCTTCATTGCGAAAACCTTAAGTTTTCGCGGATTTGCGGCCGTACCTTAACTCGGTGTTTACCCGCATCGTTAATCATTGCGACACGTCTTTGGTGACTGAGGGCGCTCGATCTTCCGAAGGAAGGGCGAGTCGTGAGAGTCGGTTAGGCCCGCCTCTTAATGTAGAGCTTGAGCGGGATCGGATACAAAAAACTGGTTCGGTGCAATATCTTAGGGCGATTCGAAAAAAATTGCACGATGAGACCTTGCGAACCGGAATCAGATTTTGTTAACCATATGCCGTCAGGATCCGAATCAGTTGTTCAAAGGCGTTTTGTGTGCCGCAAGTGCGGCCGACCTGACGCCCGGAGCGGCGACTATAGGGGACTGGCATGCGCGTATTGCTGATAGAAGATGACAGCGCCGTCGCGCAGTCTATCGAGCTGATGCTGAAATCCGAGAGTTTCAACGTCTATACCACCGACCTCGGAGAAGAAGGCGTCGACCTCGGAAAACTCTACGACTACGACATTATCCTGCTCGACCTCAACCTGCCCGACATGTCCGGCTACGACGTGCTCAAGCAGCTTCGGGTGTCGAAGATCAAGACACCCATTCTGATCCTCTCCGGCAACGCCGGCATCGAGGACAAGGTCAAGGGCCTCGGCGTCGGCGCCGACGACTACATGACCAAGCCCTTCCACAAGGACGAACTGGTCGCGCGCATCCACGCCATCGTGCGCCGCTCCAAGGGCCACGCCCAGTCGGTGATCCAGACCGGCGATCTCGTCGTCAATCTCGACACCAAGACGGTCGAGGTCGGCGGCCAGCGCGTGCATCTGACGGGCAAGGAATACCAGATGCTGGAGCTGCTTTCGCTCCGCAAGGGCACTACGCTCACCAAGGAAATGTTCCTCAACCACCTTTACGGCGGCATGGACGAGCCGGAGCTGAAGATCATCGACGTCTTCATCTGCAAGCTGCGCAAGAAACTCGCCAACGCCTCGGAGGGGCGCAACTTCATCGAGACCGTGTGGGGCCGCGGCTACGTGCTGCGCGAGCCGCACGAGCATGAAGAGCGCATTCCCGCCTGATCGCCCTTCGCGTACCGAGCCTGTTTGGCTCACTCCTCCCAGACTTAACCCCGCCGCAAATGGCGGGGTTTTTGTTTGTGGGTGAGCCGCCGGTTGCCCCTCAACCCAGACTGGGGTCCGCCTTCGAAATATCCTCGCCAAGGGCCGTCAGCAGCCTGTCGGCCTCCGCCTCCGCAATTCGCATCGCGCGTCGCCGGGCAAGGTCCCTTGCCTCGATGGCGGCCGATCTGGCCAAGGCCGAGCCGGTCGCAATTTGCGCTTCTGCCAACGTCGTCAGCAGATAGGCCTCGAGCTCAAGTCCCGCCTTTTGCGCCCGCGCGTAGTCGATTGTTTCTTTGAGGAAATCAACCACTTCCTCGGGCGAATTATTGGCGAGCATGGCAAGCGCCCGGTAACGATTGCCGAGCACGCGGAGATATGGCGTTGCGTTTTCCTGCAGGATGCCCTGGAGCAGTTCGGCCTGCTGCCTGGCCAGATCCGGGCGCGTCCTGCGATGACATTCGATCTTGGTTCCGTGAGCATTCACCAGATGAACCAGGTCGGTCGGCGGCCCGGCAATCAGCGCATCGAGAATGGCGTCGGCTTCCGCGATCCTTCCGAGATTCATCAGGATGCGGGCGCGTTGGGTCTGCAACCACGGTTCGGGCTCGAACCCCAGCGTCTGCCGATCGAGTTTCGTAAGCTGATGGATGCTCTCAAGCGCCAGCGTGTTTGCTTCAAGCGCGCGGGATACATGGCCCGCCGACAGCAGGGCATGACTATAAACCGCCTTCAGCAGGGCCTCCACGCTTTCATTTCGCTGGCCCTTGATCACTTCCTGGGCTTCCTCGACCTTTGCGACATATTCGTCCGAGGATCCCGCGATCAGCAGAACCCGGCCGAACGCCATGATGATGAGGGCAGCCGCCCGCATATCCCTGAGTTTGTTGGCCAACGTCACCGCCTGCTCGAAAATCGGTTCGACCTCGCTTGCGTCGGTGCCTCCCCACCAGGCCAGATTGACGATCTGTCCGCATGCCATCATCAGCATGTATTCGATTTCCGGCGAGGTCGGCACCTGCTGAACCAGCCGCCGCACATTTCGCCAGCTATCGAGCGCGTTTCGCGGGTCGCGCGTTCCGATCCAGAGCGCGAATTTCAGATAGTTTTGAGCGGCGAACAGATTCTCGCCGCCCTTCTCCCAATGGTAGGCAATCAGGGATGAATTTTCGTCGAGACCATCGCGGAATTTGACGGTCAGCGCCGCGGCCGTGCTGCGATGAAGCTCGCTGCGTTTCTCTGTCAGTAGGGAGCCGTATGCCGCTTCCTGCACCAGCGGATGGCGAAACGAAAAATTGTCGCGCTGGATGTCGGGACGCTCATAGACCATTTCGGCGCCGACCAGCAATTGCAGCGAAGCCCGCGCCAGCGGGATCGCCACCTGCGCAACTTTCGCAACCACCGATAGCGAAAACTCCTTACCCACCACGGCGGCGGCTTGCAGAAACAATTTGTGGACCTCCATCAGCCGATCGATGCGCGATCCCAGCACGGCCTCGACGGTCGAGGGCAGGGGAACCTCGCTGGCCCGAACGCCCGCGAGCGCGTTTTGCTCGATCGCGGCGCGGATCAGTTCTTCCGCAAAAAATGGATTGCCGCCCGCGCGCTCGACAATTCTGCGGCGCAGATTTGCAAGCGAGGGGTCCGTGCCCAACGAGTGATCCAGGATGGTTTCGATGGCGTCCGGGGCAAGGGGCGCTACCGCGATCTGCCTGTAGTAGGGGCGCTCCATCCAGCGGCTAGAGTAATCCTCGCGAAAATTCACCAGCATCAGCGTCGACGTGCCGGAAATACTGTCGGCCAGCGTTTCAAGAAATGCCTCGCTGGCCGGATCGAGCCAGTGCAAGTCCTCGACGATGAAGATGGAAGGCTGCGCCAGGGCGACCGCACGCGCCAAATGCCGGGCGCTCTCAAGAAGCCTCAGGCGGCGCAGCGCGACGTCCGACGGCAGACCCGTCCGGTCCGCCAGCGGAAGACCCAGAAAGTCGAGGATCAGCGGAAGATCCTGGGTGAGGCTGTAGTGCGCCAGCGTCGCCTCGACGCGCGCGGCCGCCATCTGCTTCGACAACTCGTCGCTGATGCCGAAGAATGTGCGATAGAGATCGAGTATCGGTCGAAGCGGGGTCGCCCGTCCGTATCCGGTGGCTCGCGCCTCGAGGACCGGAAATCCGTTTGCGCGCGCGCTTTCCAGAAACTCGAAGACGAGCCGGCTCTTGCCGCTGCCGGCCTCGCCGACGATTCCAACGACCGGCGATTTGCCTGCGCGTGCTTCGTCGAGAGCGGCGTTGAGCGCCCGAATTTCCTGGTCGCGGCCCACAAATGGACTGAGCTTCTGCCCGCCGCGAAATTGCTGGCTCGCGATCGCCGGCCGGATGCCCTTGAGAACGAAAATGGAGATCGGCTCGGATATACCGCGCAGATAGCGTTCGCCCAGAGGCTCTGCGTCAACGGCGCCGGCGGTCGCCTGAACCGTGGCGGCGGTGATCGCCACCCCGAAATCGGGCGCCTCGTGCTCGAGCCGGGCAGCAATGTGCACCGCCCGGCCCATGGCGTCGTACTGCTCCGAAACGTCCGTCAAGACGGTTTTGACGACCACTTCGCCGGTGTTGATGCCAATTCTGATTGGCGGCGCGCCTTCTATCCTTCGGACATTTTCGATCATCGCAAGCGCGGCGCAACATGCCCTGACGGCGTGATCCTCCTGGGAAATCGGCGCCCCGAACAGCGCCATCACGCCGTCGCCCTGCAATTTGTTGACCGTTCCTTCGAACCTTGCGACGGCTTCGCGCATTGCCGATGTGATGATCCCGAGCCGGTTTGCAGCCTCCTCGGCGTTGAGGTTATCGATGAAGGCGGTCGAGCCGACGACGTCGGCTATGAGAACCGAGAGGCGCTTACGCTCGCCCTCGCGCGCTGCGCGTGTGGCAAAGATTCCCGTCGTCCGGTTAGTCGACCCCTGGATCTTCGCGGGCGTCTGCAGCGGCGATCCGCAGCGAATACAGCTAGCCGCCTTCGGCGAATTACGGCACCCGCATTCCGTGCATGTCTGCACAAGCATGGAGCCGCAATTTGCGCAAAAATTCGCGTCGGCCTCATTTTTGTACTGGCATGTCTCGCAGAGCATGCAAGCCGATCCTTCATCACAACTTACAGGGCCCCACTCCGCGGCCTGCGGCGAACGGCGCAAGACACCGACGTGACCGTTTCGGTCCGGCGGCTATGGTGGATCGATACCCACGCATCATAGCGCATGAATGCGGGCGACAAAAAGCGTCCAGTTTAAAGACAATTGTATGTGGCTTCTGGCAGAATTGGCCAAACTACGATAGCGTAAGATTTTCAAAACGAAAGACTAACGATAGGCAGGAGGAGGTTATGGGTGCACTCGTTCACGATCCAAACGTTCCGCAGGCTCAGGTCGTACTGAATAGCCGTTTTGCGCCAGGTGAGCCTTTGAAGGAAATGATTGCGATCCAAAAGGAATTCGACGTCTTCTCGCTCAAGCATTCGCTCGCCGATGTGTCCTCGTTGCTCAACATCGCGCCACCGCAGGCAAAGGATCGCCGCGGCTGGTTCAAGTTTTGCACCTACCTCAAGAGCGTCCCCTCCGACAAAAAGGGGATGACTGCGCACGATCGGATTATAACGGCGGTCAGGGAAAATCTTGCCGCGGCCAAGCCGCTGCCGATCTTTTTCACCTGGCACCCGGGCAACAAGCTCGAGGTCAGCAAGGGTTTCGCGCTGAGCTTTTCCAAGACGCAGTATTTGATTATTTCAGCCCCGGTCTGACGGGCTGCGGACAGCCGCGGGAAACATGTGCAGCCAGGGCGATACGGCCCGGACCTATTACTCGGAAAAGCTGAAGCGGTACGGAGCCACGGCGCGAGGCGTCGACTGGCCGAGCGCCGCTTCGCAATACCTGCGGTTCGTGCAACTTCTCAGGATCTGCGACTTCGGCCGGCCCTTTACCATCAATGACTTCGGCTGCGGATACGGCGCGCTGCTGGAATACTTCGAGTTTCGTCCTCCCAACGTGGCGATCCGCTATCACGGGGTCGATATTTCGCCGCCGATGATCGAGGCTGCGGAGCTTCGCTGGAAGCACAACGAACAGGCAACATTCTCGGTCGGCTCCCAGTGTCCTGATCTTGCCGACTATTCCCTTGCCAGCGGCGTGTTCAACGTCAAGCTGGATTGGCCGATTGAAGCGTGGGAAAGCTATATCGAGTCGATCTTGATCGATCTGCGCGCGAAGAGCCGACGCGGCCTTGCCGTCAACTTCATGCTTCCGCTTGAGGAGCCCGATAGCGAACACCGACTTTACCGCGCCTTGCCGGATCGCTGGATCAATCTCTTGGAGGAATTGGGTTGTTCCGTCGAGCAGATTTCCGATTACGGACTTCGGGAATTCACCCTGCTGGCGCGAATTCCCGCAATCGCTTAGGCTCTTGCGGACCAAACCAAACCTCGGCAAAAGAAGCGCGGCGTCTTATTTTTTGGGGATTGAACCGGCCGCCCGCGTGCGTCGACGGAAGGATCATGCAACGCTATCGCCAAATCACTCGGGGGCCCCTCCATGATCCTTCAATCGCTCGCCGGATTGGCGGCGTTTCTGGCCTACTTCTGCACGGCGATCCTTGTCGTCGTGATCTACCTCTTCGTCTATACCCGCATCACCCCGCATGACGAATTCAAGTTGATCCGCGACAACGATCCGGCGGCGGCGATCGCGCTGGGCTTGAGCCTACTCGGCTTCGTGCTCCCGGTGGCCAGCGCCATCGCCCACTCCGCCAATATCGTGGATTGCCTGATCTGGAGCCTGATCGCGCTGATCGTTCAGATCGTGGTCTATTACGTCGTCAAGATACCGGTACCGAACCTTTCGGCGAAGATCGCCGCCGGTGAACTGGCCGCCGCGATTTGGCTCGGACTGGCTTCGCTCGCCGCCGGCGCGCTGAATGCGGCCTCGATGATCTACTGAGATGAAGCGCCCGCCCAACAAGGAATTTGGCAAGCGCAGACCGGCTCCGATTCCGGCGGCGTCGGCCCAGCTAGTGAAGCGCTCCCGGCATGTGGCGCTTCTGGTGATGGGCTCGCTGGCGATCGGGGGCGGCGCCTACGCGTTGATGCCGCGCGAGACTTGTGAACCGAAGGGCGCCGGAATGGCTGGGCCGTCATTGCCGCAGACCGACACCACATGCGCGACGCGCGGCTCGTCCAGCGGCCATGGCGGATCCTGGTCGCGCGGCAGTTTCTTCAGCGCAGGGCCCTCATCAAACCAATCGTCCTCCGGCTCTTCCAGCGAGTCCGGTTCGGGCCAGGTGACGCGGGGCGGATTTGGAGGATTTGCCAGGGCGTTTGCGGCGCATTTTTCCGGCAGCTGAGCGCCAGCGATTCCGAAGTGCCGCACGATGCCGTGAGAGATCGGCCTTTGGCTTGCCCGTCTCCCGCGCGCATGCCTTAATGATCCCACCACAATCCAGCACAGAACCTTCTCCGGGGGCCGCACCATGAAACGCTCGCGCCGCGTCGTCCTGACCATGATGGGGAGCAGCGCCATCGGCGCCGTATCGATGGGCTTTGTCGGGCGCCGTGATTGTGGCCCTGGATTCGTTCGCGAGGTGACGCCCGGCCCCGACGGACATCCCGTCGCAACGTGCCAGGGCGTGGCCTATGGCGGCTTCGGCCGTTTCCCGCACCATTTCCACGGGCATGGTCACGGCCATGGCCATGGCGGTTAGCGCCGGCCCGTGAAGCGCATTCTTTGCAGCGAACGCGACGACTGGCGGGCCACGGCCGAGATGGCCGGCTTTGAATTTCACACCATGGACGGCGAGCGCTATTGGGACGAGCGCGCCTTTTACGCCTTCACGCTGGACGAAATCGAAAATCAGATCGAGGCGCCCACTGGAGAGATCGATGCGATGTGCCTCGAACTCGTCGGCCGCGCGATCAACGACGAAGCGCTTCTGCGCCGCTTGAAGATACCGCAGGCATTCTGGCCGCTGATCCGCGATAGCTGGCACCGCGATGAGGGCAGCCTTTACGGCCGGCTCGACTTGAGCTTCGGCGGGCGCGGTCCGGCAAAACTCCTGGAGTATAACGCGGACACGCCGACATCGATCTTCGAGGCGGCGGTGTTTCAATGGACCTGGCTCGAGCAGGGGATCGAGCGGCATATCCTCGGCCCCAACGCCGATCAGTTCAACTCGCTCCATGAGCGCCTGATCGAGGCATGGAAGAAGCTCGGCAACGGAAGGCGTCGGCTGCATCTGACCGGAACGCTCGAAAACACCGAGGATGCCGGCACACTCGCCTATCTAGAGGATACCGCAAGGCAAGCGGGCCTTCAGACCACCTTGCTCGATATCGCGGCGGTCGGATGGTGCGATGGTGGCGGGTTCGTCGATCTCGACAATCGTGAAATCGCGCTCGCGTTCAAGCTCTATCCCTGGGAATGGATGTTTCACGATGCCTTTGGCGAAAATCTCGCCAAGGCGCCGACGCGCTGGATCGAGCCGCCGTGGAAGGCGATCCTTTCCAACAAGGGCATGCTGGCCGTGCTGTGGGAGATGTTTCCGCGCCACCCCAATCTACTGCCCGCTTTTTTCGAGAGCGACCCCGCCGCAGCAAGCCTCGGCACCAGCTTCGTGCGCAAGCCGCTATATTCCCGGGAAGGGGCCAACATCGCGCTGGTCAGCGACGGCCAGACGGTGGCGGAGCAAAGCGGCCCTTATGGCGCCGAAGGCTTCATTCGTCAGGCGCTGGCGCCGCTGCCGAATTTCTCAAATCAATACCCGGTACTGGGTAGCTGGCTGGTTGACCACACCGCGAGCAGGCTGTCGATCCGCGAGGACGAGAATCCAATCACCGGCAACAGGTCACGCTTCCTGCCGCACGCGATATTGTGAGCGGCCTTGCGAAAACGCAGGCTAACGCGCGGCCATCGCAGCAGCTTTTGCGGGCTGCGGCGCGGCACCTGCGATACCCGGCCGAACCATTCGGGCGACATTCGGCCGATAGAGACCTCGCCGCTCCGCATAGGGCTTGAAGGCATCGGAAATCCCGACCACGGATTCGGCGGCCCCCAGCACCAGGAAACCATCGGGCTCGACCAACCTGGCAAGCCGCTCGAAGATGCCGATCTTCGTTTCCTGGTCGAAATAGATCAGCACGTTCCGGCAAAAGATCACATCGAAGGTTCCAAGGTGCGTGAAGTCCTGCAGCAGATTGAGCTGACGATGCTGCACCATCGAGCGGATGTCGGTGTTAAGCTGCCACAACTCCCCAACTTGCGTGAAATGCTTGACCAGCAATTGAATAGGCAGCCCGCGCTGGACCTCGAACTGGCTGAAGAGACCCGCCTTGGATTTTTCCAGAACTCCTTGCGACAGATCGGTTGCAACGATTTCGATGCGCCAACCCGAAAGCGTTGCACCCATTTCCTTCAACAACATCGCGATCGAATAAGGCTCCTGCCCGGTTGACGAGGCGGCGCACCAGATCCGCAAGCCGCGGCGGCTCGCCCGCGCCTGCAAGAGCGCCGGCAGCATCGTCTCACGCAAATGATCGAACGGAATCTTGTCGCGGAAGAAGAAGGTCTCGTTGGTGGTCATCGCCTCGACCACGTCGGCCGTCAACGCCTCCGCCGACCCCGCCTTCATTTTCAGCACAAGCTCGCTGATCCCCGGCAGCCCCACCCTGCGGGCCAGCGGGATCAGGCGGCTCTCGACCAGATATTGCTTGTCGGCGGACAGGTCCAGCCCGGAGCGCTCTTTCAGGAGCTTGCGCAGGAACTCATAATCCAACGGCGTCACGAGCGGTCTCCTGAAAACAATTTGACCAGTTTCGGGGCGATCTGGCCCAGCGGGAGAACAGCCGCGCAAATGCCGGCATTCGCGACCGCGCCGGGCATTCCCCAGACCACACTGGAGGCCTCGTCCTGCGCGATTACGCTGCCGCCGGCAGCAACAATGTCCTTGCCGCCGCGCATCCCGTCCGAACCCATGCCGGTCAGCACGACGGCCAGGGTGGCGCCCTGCCAGACGTCGATCGCGGAAGTGAACAAGGGATCGACGGCCGGCTTGCAGAAATTGACCGGCGGGCCATCGTCAAGGACGATCGCGACCTCGGCACCGTGGCGCGCAACGCGCATATGGCGGCCGCCCGGCGCGAGATAGATCTGTCCGACCCTGACGGTCTCGCCGTCGACCGCTTCACGCGCCGGCCGATGGCTCGCGCGCGCCAGGTGCTCGGCAAGAATCGTCGTGAAGGTGGGCGGCATGTGTTGCGTGATGAGCACCGGAAACCGGTCGATTACCGCGCCGATCTCGCCGACCAGACCCATCAGCGCCTGCGGGCCGCCGGTGGATGAACCGATCAACAATACGCGCGGATGTTGCGCACTGAAACTGCGCAGCGCCAATGACGGGGTCGCAAGGGGTGCGTGCGGCGGCCGATGGAGAGGCTCGCGGGCACGATCGCCAACCGGCGCCAGCGGAGGTGCTGGATGAAGCGGCACCACGCGGCGAGCCTTGGCGCCGAGATGCCGGATCTTTTGCAACAGGTCGTGACGAAAAATTTCCGCGGCGCCGGGTTCGCGGGTGCTTTCCGGCTTCGGAATGTAGTCCGACGCGCCCAGTGAAAGCGCTTTGAAGCTGATCTCCGCATTGCGGCGGGTCAGGGTGGACGCCATGATGATGACGAGGTTGCGCTTCTTGGCCAATAGCAAGGGCAGCGCGGAAATGCCGTCGAGTTCCGGCATCTCGATATCCAGCACGGCGACATCGGGATTGATGCGCTCGATCTGGTTGACCGCGTCGAGGCCGGTGCGCAACGATGCGGCGACGACCATGTCGGGCTGGGAGCCGATCCAGCGGGAGATCATCCCCCTGATGACGACGGAGTCGTCAACCAGCATCACCCGCAGCGGTTCTTGCTGCAACGAACTCGGAACCAGAGAACTTGTCAGCGCAACACTCATTACTCACCAGCTAAACTCAAGCGGGCACTACGTGACGATATCGTCGAGGGCCCGCGAGCCGCCGGAGAGGATATCGGAATCAGATCAGACCGACTTCCTGGAACTTGGCGGTCACGATGTCCTTGTCGAACGGCTTCATAATGTATTCGTTGGCCCCGGCATGAAGTGCGCGCGCGATATGGGCGACATCGTTCTCGGTGGTGCAAAACACCACCTTGGGCTGGTCCCCGCCGGGCATGCGGCGGAGATTGCCGAGGAATTCATATCCATCCATGACCGGCATATTCCAGTCGAGCAGGATGGCCTCGGGCAGCCCGCGCCTGCAGATTTCAAGCGCCTTCTCGCCGTCCTCGGCTTCAACGATTTGGAAATCCAGGCCTTCCAGAATACGCCTTGCGACCTTTCGAATGACGCTGGAGTCATCCACGACCAGACATGTTTTCATTTCAGCCTCTCCAATAACCCCGAAGGAACATTTCCTCTGCGTTTTTTGTCGCACCGCTGTCTGCCAATGAACCTCATGCCGCCATCGTGTCAGGCGTGATTTCCAAAACCCGATCGACGTCGAGGACGACCATCAGCTGTCCATCGAGGCGATGCACCCCGCCCGCGAGCTTTGCCATCCGCGGATCGAGGTTGACGGGATTTTCCTCCCGGCCTTCGTCGGGAAGCCTGAGCACTTCGCCAATCTGGTCGATCAGAAGACCATAGGATTCGCCGCGCAGATCGACACCGACCGCCATCGGCGGCTTGCCATCGTCGTTCTTTGGCAGGCCGAGACGGGCGCGCATGTCGATCACGGTGACAATCCGACCGCGCAGATTGAGCACGCCGGCGATCTCCCGCGACGACAGCGGCACCCGCGTCAGACGCTCGGGCATGAAAACGTCCTGAACGCGCGAGATCGGCAGGCCGAAAAGCTGGCCGCCGATCAGGGCGGTGACGTATTCGGCAACGGCGCCTTCGATGCTTTCAGTCTTGCTTGTCATGCTTCAACCCTCATGCCGCCGCGCGGCTGGTTTCGGCGGTCTGTTCCTTCAGCGCCGCAATCAGGCCGGGGCGATCGAATTTGGCGACGTAATCGTAGAAGCCGGCCTGCCGCCCGCGCTCGATCGCCGCCGGCGATACCAGCGAGGACAGCGCGATGATCGGCATAGTGCTCAGATGCGCGTCGGCCCGGATGGTCTCGGCGAATTCGAAACCGTTCATGTCCGGCATTTCGATGTCGGTCAGCACCACATCGAATTGCTGGCCCGACCGTAGCGCCGCCAGGCCCTCCTGTGCGCTCGGCGCTACCCGAACCTTGTAGCCCGCGGCTTTGATCACCGGCGCCAGCATGTTGCGGAAAAACGCCGAGTCGTCGACCAACAGCACCGATTGCGCCGATAGCGAGGGCCGCATCTCCTTGCGGCTGAACCAGTCCGCGAACGCCATCGGCAGGAAGTGACCGACGTCGATCACCTCGGTCGCCTGTCCCTTGATCACGGCGGAGCCGAGGATGCCCTCGTCCGAGCCTGCGACCTCGATATGGAGGCGCTCCTCGACGATGTCGATGATCTCGTCGACCACCAGGCCCATCGAGCGGCCGTCGTCGGCGAACACCAGGATGGGCTGACTGCCTGAGGTCTGAACGGCGACCCCGTTCATCTGCACGAGCGGCATCAAATGTTCGCGGTATTGCACCATATAGCGGCCGTTCGAGAGCTCGATCTTGTCGGCCGCGATTTCCTCCAGGCGGGTGACCAGCCCGAGCGGCACCGCCTTGGGTTGGGCGGAGCCGGCGCGGAACACCAACAGCGAAGTCATCTGTTCGGCGGCGTTGGCGCGCTGCGCTGCGTTCTCGTCGGCGATCTCATGGCTGGCATTGCCCGACGCACCAAGCGCCCTGGCAATTCCGTTGGGGTCGATGATCATGATGACCGCGCCATCGCCCAGAATGGTATTGCCCGAGAACATGTCGATGTGACGCAGCTTGGTCGACATCGGCTTGACCACGATTTCCTCCGTGTGGAACACCCCGTCGACCACGATGCCGAAGGTCTGGCTGCCGACCTGGGTGACGACGATGAAGCCGTTTTCCGGGTCGGACGATGAACCGTCGTCGATCTTGAGCAGTTTCTTCAGGTGCATCAGCGGCAGAAGCTTGTTGCGCAGCCGCAATACCGCGGTGTCCTTGATCCGCTCGATGCGGTGTTCGGAATTGGCGCGTGCCCGGACCAGTTCGACCACAGACAATTGCGGGATGGCAAAACGGTCGCCGCCGGCCTCCACGATCAGCGCCGAGACGATGGCGAGCGTCAGCGGGATCTTGATGGTGACGGAGGAGCCCTCGCCGGTCACCGACTTGATGTCGATGGTGCCGCCGATCTGGTCGATATTGGTGCGCACCACGTCCATGCCGACGCCGCGGCCGGACACGCTGGTCACG
>DATGGY010000091.1:0-20221 GCA_035308285.1 Bradyrhizobium sp.
ATCCGCATCGCGATTCCCGGATTGCGCTGCGCGCCATCCGGGCTACGGCAATGAGGCGGCCTCATATTTGGCGTATCGGCCAGCTTACCTTGCCCATTCATTGTTGAATCCCTTTGATTCCACTGGCAAAAAACTTAAATTCCGATGCCGATTGACTCCCTGGCCGATGTTAGTTTTATATTAGAACATATCATGAACAAATGAGCCAGCAACAGGTTCATTCGAAGAACCGGTAACGGGTACGAATTTTCAGGAGCGGCGCATGACTGGCGCACGCCTAAGCACGCTTGCGACTTTGCGCGGCAGCATCGAGCGCATCGAAATGCACGGCGCTGCCTCCGCGCTCGACCGGGTGGCGCTCGGTCATGCGGGCGTGGATGCGACATTGCAGGGCGGCCTCGCCAGAGCTGCCGTGCATGAAGTGTTCGCCGAGGGCCGGCACGGCGGCACGGCCACCGGATTCATCGCGGGGCTGATGGCGCGGGCGGCGCCACGCCGGCCGCTGGTCTGGGTCCGGCAGGATTTCACCGAGATTGAATCGGGAGCGCTGTCGACCAGCGGGTTGGCCGAACTCGGGCTCGATCCGCGCCGGCTGGTGAGCGTGCGCGCGGCCGATGTCAATGGCGCGTTGCGGACGGCGGCCGATGCGCTCGCCTGCGATGCGGTGGGCGCCGTGGTGCTGGAAGTGTGGGGCGAGGCGCGTCAGCTCGATCTTGTCGCCAGCCGCAAGCTGACGCTGGCCGCCCAGGCCTCCGGCGTCACCTGTCTGGTGCTGCGGGTGGCGGCGGCGCCGCTGCCGTCGACCGCCGAGACCCGATGGATCGTGCGCGCGGCGCATTCGCCGCCCGCCGCCCCCTCGCATGCGTGGGGGGCGCCTGTCTTCGACGCGCAACTCGTTCGCAATCGTCATGGCCTGGTTGGGCGATGGATCATGGAATGGAAATGTGATGAGTGCCTTTTCAGCGAACCGGCGGCGTATCCTCAGCCTGTGGCTGCCGCGCCTGCCCATCGACCGCATCAAGCGCCAGTTTTGCCGCGACAGCGCCGCGCTGGTTGATACTGAACCCAGCATCGTCGTCGCCAAGCAACACAATGCGCTGCTGATTTTTTCGCTTGACGATGCGGCCGCGCGTTTTGGCCTCAATGTCGGCCTGCCGCTTGCCAATGCCCGCGCCATTTGCCCTCACGTGCAGGTGTATGACGCCGATGAAGCCGCCGACGCCCATGCACTGAACGCCATTGCCGAGTGGTGCGACCGCTTCACGCCGCTGGTGGCGCTCGATCTCCCGCATGGACTTTTTCTCGACATCACCGGCTGCGCGCATCTGTTCGGCGGCGAGGCTGCGATGATGCAGCTTTTGTGCGGCGTATTGACCGTGCAGGGGTTTACGGTCAGCGCCGCCATCGCCGGCACCGCCGTCTGCGCGCGGACGCTGACCCGTCATGCCCATGGCCGCATCGTTCGCGCCGGCGAGGAAGCCGCTGCGGTCAGGCGGCTGCCGGTGTCGGCGCTCGGCACTGACGCGGCCGTGGTCACGGGCCTGCGCCGCGCCGGCTTGAAAACCATTGGCGAGGTGGCTGAGCGCACGCGGCATGAGATCACCGCAAGATTTGGCGCCGCTTTCACGACGCTGCTCGAACAGGCGCTGGGCGAGAGCGATGCGCCGATCAGCCCGCGCAAGCCGCTGCCCGATTACATCGTGGAGAAGCGTTTCGCCGAGCCGGTGGCGACCGAAGCGGCGATCTCGGCGACCTTGTCGGGGCTTGCCGGAATGCTGGTCGCGGCGATGGGGCAGCAGGGCAAGGGCGCGCGGCGGCTGGAAGCATATTTCTTCCGCACCGATGGCGTGGTCCGCACTATTGCGGTCGATACCGGGCAACCCGTGATCAGAGCTGAGGCGATCGACCGGCTGTTTCGCGAGCGGCTTGATGCCTTGAGCGACCCGCTCGATCCCGGGTTCGGCTTCGACCTCATTCGCCTCTCCGCAAGCCGCACCGAAATCGTCGTGCAGCAGCAGCGCGATCTCGATGCCAATGTGCACGACAATGACGAGATCGCCGCCCTGATCGACCGCATCGCCGCCCGCATCGGGGGCAAGCGCGTGGTCGTGCACCTGCCGCAGGACACCCATATTCCGGAGCGCGCGGCGCTGGCTCTTCCAGCGCAGCATCATCTGACCGCCGCCACCCACGCCGTCTGGCCAGCGCGGGCGACGGGCGAACCGCCGTTACGGCCGTTGCGGCTGTTCGAGCGGCCGGAACAGATCAAAGTCATCGCGCAGGTGCCGGATGGCCCGCCGGCGCGGTTTGTCTGGCGCCGCGCCACCCATGCCGTGGTCCGCGCTGAGGGTCCCGAACGCGTCGCCATGGAGTGGTGGCGGACGGAAAACACGACGCTGACGCGGGATTATTTCCGCGTCGAGGACGAGGAAGGTTTGCGGTTCTGGCTCTACCGCGACGGGCTCTATGACCGCGAGATGGCGCTAGCAGAGGGCAAGACCGTGCAACCAAACTGGTTCATGCATGGGTTGTTCGCATGACGCTAGAGCGTGATGAGATCAGATCGAGTTGTCGCGGCAACGGAAGTGCGCTCCCTCTCCCCTTGTGGGAGAGGGTTGGGGTGAGGGGTTTCGGTCTATCGATAGGCCTTAACCCCTCACCCGGATCGCATCTCCGATGCGATCCGACCTCTCCCACAAGGGGAGAGGTGAAGTGAGGCCGTTGCAGACCGATTCGACCAAAAACCATCCCGCTCCAGCCTACGCGGAAATCGGGATCACGACGAATTTTTCATTCCTGCGCGGCGGCTCGCATCCGCAGGACTACGTGCACCAGGCAAGTCACTTGCGTCTTCCCGCCATCGGGATTGCCGATCACAACACGTTGGCCGGAATCGTGCGCGCCTACAAGGAGCTCGATAATCCCGCCGTCAAATACAAGCCCAGGCTTCTGATCGGATCGCGGCTCGTCTTTATCGACGATACGCCCGATATCCTCGTTTTCCCGCGCGATCGCGCCGCTTACGGCCGGCTATGCCAGTTGCTCACCCGCGGCAAGCGTGGCGAGGACACCTTGAAGGGTGAATGTCACCTGAAGCTCGACGATCTCCTGGAATTTTCCGAAGGGCAGCTTCTCGTGCTGGCGCTGCCGCATCGTTTTACGGAAACGAAAGCGCATGAGACCCTCGATCGGTTGCGGGAAAACCGCGCCGACGGCGTGTGGCTGGCTGCGAGCCTGTTGTACCGCGGCGACGACCGGCGCCGTCTTGCGCGGCTTCATCGCATCGCCGCGGCCGCCGGCGTGCCGCTGCTTGCGACCAATGAAGTGCTGTACCACCATCCGTCGCGCCGTCCCTTGCAGGACGTCCTCACCTGCATTCGCGAGAAGACGACCATCGAGGCCATCGGCAAGCGCCTCGAAGCCAATGCCGAGCGCCACCTCAAGCCGGCGGAAGAAATGGCGCGGCTGTTTCGCGACGTGCCGGAGGCGATCGCGGAAACCATGCGGTTTGCCGGCCGCATCGCCTTCTCGCTCGCTCAGCTCAAATACCAGTATCCTGACGAGCCGGTGCCGCCGGGCAAGACCGCGCAGCGTCATCTGGAAGACCTGACCTGGCAGGGCGCGCACAGGAGATTTCCGATTCGGATTTCGCCGAAGACCAAAAAGGTCCTGCACAAGGAACTGCGCCTGATCAGGAAGCTCAAATACGCGCATTACTTCCTCACCGTCCACGACATCGTCCGTTATGCGCGCGAGCAGAAAATTCTCTGCCAGGGCCGGGGATCGGCGGCGAACTCGGCCGTCTGCTATGTGCTCGATGTGACTTCCGTCGATCCGACCAAGGTCGATCTGCTGTTCGAGCGCTTCATTTCCAAGGAACGGCTGGAGCCGCCCGATATCGACGTCGATTTCGAGCATTCGCGTCGCGAAGAGGTGATGCAATATGTCTACCGGCGATATGGCCGGCACCGCGCGGCGATCATCGCAACCGTCATTCACTACCGGCCGCGCAGCGCCATCCGCGACGTCGGCAAGGCGCTGGGGCTGACCGAAGACGTGACTGCCGCGCTGGCGGACACGGTGTGGGGAAGCTGGGGCAAGGGCCTCGACGAAAAGCAGGTCAAGCAGGCGGGGTTAGATCCGCAAAACCCGATGGTGGAGCGCGCCGTCGAGCTTGCCGCCGAACTGATCGAATTTCCGCGACACTTGTCGCAGCATGTCGGCGGCTATGTGCTGACGCAGGACCGGCTCGACACTTACGTGCCGATCGGCAACGCCGCGATGGACGATCGCACCTTCATCGAATGGGACAAGGACGATGTCGATGCGCTGAACATGATGAAGGTCGATGTGCTGGCGCTGGGGATGCTGACCTGCATCCGCAAATGTTTCGATCTCATCGCCGACCATAAAGGCGAGCGCTTGGAACTGGCGACCATTCCCCAGGACGTGACGTCGGTCTACGACATGCTGTGCCGGGGCGAATCGCTCGGCGTCTTCCAAGTCGAAAGCCGCGCGCAGATGAATATGCTGCCGCGGTTGAAGCCGCGGATCTTTTACGACCTCGTCATTGAAGTGGCCATCGTCCGTCCGGGCCCGATCCAGGGCGACATGGTGCATCCCTATCTGCGCAGGCGCAACGGACGGGAGAAGGTGGTCTATCCGTCGCCGTCGCCGGCGCATGGCGACAAGGATGAATTGCGCAGGGTCCTGCACAAGACCCTCGGCGTGCCGCTGTTCCAGGAACAGGCGATGCGGATCGCCATTGAAGCGGCGAAGTTCACCCCAGAGGAGGCCAATGGCCTGCGCCGCGCCATGGCGACGTTCCGCAATGTCGGCACCATCGGCAAATTCGAATCCAAGATGGTCAACAACATGATCGTGCGCGGTTACGCTCCGGAATTTGCGAAAAACTGTTTCGACCAGATCAAGGGATTCGGCTCCTACGGTTTTCCGGAAAGTCACGCCGCAAGCTTCGCGCAGCTCGTCTATATCTCGTCATGGCTGAAGCATTTTCATCCCGATGCATTTTGTTGCGGGCTGTTGAATTCGCAGCCGATGGGTTTTTACGCGCCGGCCCAGATCGTCGGCGACGCGCGCAAGAACGGCGTCGAGGTGCGCGAAATCGACGTGTCCTTCAGCCACGCCCAGAATACGCTGGAGGAGGGGAGCGGGAAGTATTGCGCCGTACGGCTCGGTTTTCGCCAGATCGATGGGTTCAGGTGGAACGATCCGGACGAAGAAAGGTTGGAGCGAATTCAGGCGTCGTTCTCCGATGCGCAATTGCCCATTGTAGATGCGCCAGAAGCAGAAGCCCATTTGGTCAACCGCGAAGGGATTGCGCTCCCTCTCCCGCTTGCGGGGGAGGGTTGGGGTGGGGGTGTCTCCACGATTCGCACCGTTCGAGTGGATAGAGCTTCCCCCACCCGCATCGCATCTTTCGATGCGATGCGACCTCCCCCGCAAGCGGGAGAGGTAGAGACCGACTGGGCCGAGCGCATCGTCGCCGCGCGAAGGCGCCGTCCCTTTACCTCACTGGAGGATTTTGCCCGCGATACCGCATTGCCCAAGCGCGCGCTGATTTTGTTGGCGGACGCCGATGCGTTTCGTTCCATCGGGCTCGACCGCCGCGAAGCCTTGTGGACGGTGCGGCGCTTGCCCGACGACGTTCCGCTGCCGCTGTTCGAGACCGCTGCCGCGCGCGAGCAGCCGGATGAGGAGGCAGAGCCGCTGCCGTCAATGCCGCTGTCGGAACATGTGGTGGCGGACTATCAGACCATCCGCCTCTCGTTGAAGGGACACCCGATGGAATTTCTGCGGGCAAAGTTTGAGCGCGAACGCGTCGTCGCCTGCGCATCGGTGTCCGATGCCAGGGACCGGCAATATGTCCGCTGTGCCGGCGTGGTGCTGGTTCGGCAGCGTCCGGGCAGCGCCAAGGGGGTCGTGTTCATGACGCTGGAGGATGAAACCGGCATCGCCAATATCGTGGTGTGGCCCAAGGTGATGGAGCGCTTTCGAAAAGAGGTGATGGGCGCGCGGCTGGTGCTGGTCGAGGGCTATATTCAAAGCAGCCCCGAAAAAGTCGTCCACCTCGTGGCCGAAAGACTGTTCGACCGCTCCCGTGATCTTGTTGGTCTCGCCGATGACGCGCTCGGCCGCAAACATGCGGTGCCGGTGGGGCCGGCGCTGATCGAGCCGCTCAATGACGATCCTCGCGACCACGTGGACCATCCGGCTCAGAAAATCCGCCATCCCCGCAACGTGCGCATCCTGCCGCCCTCGCGGGATTTTCATTAGGTCTGACTGGAAATGCAGATAGGAAAAAGACCCTATGTTGCCGTCATTGCGAGGAGCAAAGCGACGACCCCGCTCCGCTCGCTGCGCGAGCTTCGCCGGGTAGGAGTCCGCCGAAGCGCACGAGCGCGTAGGAGGAAGCAATCTATTTTTACCGGATAGAGCTCATGGATTACTTCGCGGAGCCTGTCATCGGGCGCGCATTAGCGCGACTCGTTGGCGATCCCAAACTCTTGATTTAACGGCTCGCATTTCCAGTCAGACTCTTGGGACGTCAACTCAAAAATCAATTGCGCGGGTAGATGTCTGCTTTTGTGCGCTCAACGGACTCAAAGTTGAATCCCACGCGATGCTGAAATGCGCGATTGTCCCCGGTCAGGTTGTCCGCGCCTTCGACGATCTTGCCGTTCGTGAGCGTTTCATCACGTTCTCATCGTCCCGCGCAGCCTTGCGCTCCTTCACGTCCGATGTCGTGTGAAGTGTCTTCGTTCCGCGATGATCGGCGTATTCCTTGCCGTCAATCGGTGCCAGGTGCGGCGGATCATGATCGAGATAGGGTCGTCCGATTCCGAAATCCTTCTCGTGGGCGTCGACCCATTTCCAGAATTTTTCAGTGGAAACCAGCCGTTGACTCCGCGTCCCTCCGTTGACGCTCACGACATCGGCCGCAAGCCCGTGGCCGTAGCCGCCACGGGAGCTGCCGCCGTGATACGACCTGTCACTCGCCGCCTTCAGGCCGCTTGCGATCGACTGACGGTAATCGTCGCGGAACGCGCTGGTGATGCCGGGCGACAGCCCGGCCTCTTCCGCGGCGTGAAGCGCGTGAAAGAGCTTGAGTTTGAAGCTCCGATCCATGCCGCCGATCACGTAGTCCATCATCGGCATGCCGGCTTTTTCCGCCGCCTTCGGGTCCTTCCACGCGAAATCCTCATCGACGGACCTGGTAAAGCTTCTCGTGACAGTCACCCTCTTGCCTCTCCTCTTGACCGTCACTTTCCTGCGCTCCTCCACCTTGATGGCGTCCTCCTTGGGCGTCCGCTGGTAGAGCGCCCACAGGTATCGGTCGATGCAGGGGTCGACCACCAGACATTCATCGAGAATTTCGATCGAGCCCACGGCCTCTTTTTTGGCGTCCTTCGGCACCGCATTCGGCGTGGTCACTGTCGTCACCTGGGCGGGCGGTGTCTCGGGCGGCAGCATCTGCGACGAATCGGTCAGCGCAGCCTCGACGATCGGTTTCGGCTCTTCAGAGGCCACCGTCTTGTAGGTGGCCGTCCCGCTCACGAGATCGTCTGACGTCGCAACGTCGACTTTACCCATATGGGCGTTGCCCGTCGCCGTCGGCTGCGGTGCGTTCGCGAACTCGATAGCGGCGGTGAGAGAAGGGACAAGGCGGTCCAGGGTTGGCGCTGCGGTGTCCTTGATGCCGGCTGAACCGAATCCCGCAAACCAGGCGACAACCGCCGCCGCGCACAAGGCCGCGGCCGCGACTATCGCAGATCGCCGTGGGTTCATGATCCCCATCTCCAAGCGCCCCACCTGAGCGAGCTTGCCCAGCCAAGCATGCCACAGACTGATTCTTCGGATTACGGTACAACTACGCAATGGCGAAAGCTGTTGCTCGTCAGTCTTTCCCAGCAAGTGTTGCCGCTATGCAACGCGTGGCCGCAGCCAGTTTATGGGCATTTTCGGACCAGCCCGGAGAAGGTCCCGATCGCGCGACCCGGGAACACAGTCGGCTGCTACTCGATTGATGCAAATCAAGAGGCAGCGTCGATGTCTCGTTCGCGCGTAATGAAGCGCAACTGCTATTTCTCCTTCTCCGAAGCCAACCACGTCGGGCTTGACATCCAAGGACGTGCCAAAGTCGAACGACGAATTGATTTGAATCAACGCTAGGTGGCAGCGTGCGCCTAGCCTCCAAAAACGGCTTGGGCCAGGGAGGCTGACATGGCGCCGATTCACTCAACGCATGAGGTGCGAGCAACAAAAGGTCAGAGACTCGCCATGAGAAAAATGCTGCGAAGCCTCTTAGGCGAGATTGATTTCAGCAGATTGTGTCTTGGAATTGAAGTTAGCACCTTAGGCGAGGATGCTCTTAAAATCTTCGTTCCGGCAGGGAATTGTGCTGCTGACATCAAGCTTCACCACTCAGACGAATTCGCGGTCGCCGCCGCGTACGCCTTTGGCCGACCCTTTCGCACGGTGAATATCTTGCCGGTGCATTAGTTGCGGGGTTCCGGGAGAATGGATGGATGTTGACCACCACAACCCCCTTGCTGATGTCGCTGGCGGCCTTCGCTTGCATCTTTGGCGGCACGTTTCTTGGCATATTCGTTCGCAACAGATTGCCGGACCGGCATCTCAGCGGCGACACCAAGGATATCGTGAGGCAAGGTACCACGCTGATCGCCACGCTCGCCTCCCTTGTCCTCGGTTTGTTGATCGCTTCGGCCAACGGAAAATACGAAAGCGAAAGCAGTCAGATCAAGCAACTGACCGCGAATGTGGTCCTGCTCGATAACACATTGGCACTCTACGGGCCGGATGCCTTCCCACTCCGCGTGCTACTGCGTCGCGAGATTACGCCTCTGACCGATCGCATCTGGCGCGAAAATCGCCCGAGCTTCGGCAAAGCGCGGCCCTTTGAGGCGACAGCTCTTGGATTGTCGGTCTACACCGAACTCCTCAAACTTGCGCCGAAAACCGAGGCGGAGCGCTTTCTCAAGGCGCGAGCCGTTGATACGCTTACCGACGTGGGAAAAACGCGATTGCTCCTGTTCACCAGTGCTGGCGGGTCAATTCCGATCCCCTTCTTGGTCGTGCTGGTCGGTTGGCTCGCGCTCATTTTTGCAAGCATCAGTCTTTTTGCGGAGAGCAACGCGAGGACAATTACCATCCTTTGTGTCTTTTCGTTCGCGGCATCGGCCGCGATCTTTCTGATTCTGGAACTTAGCCAGCCGTTTTCCGGCCTGATGATGATTTCCGATGAGCCATTGCGCAGTGCGCTTGTGGCATTGCCGCAATAGGGCGATCTTGCTGCGCGCGGCCTTCAAAAGTGCCCCGGTAGGGTTGACCTGTATCAATCAAGGGTATCGCCTTCTCAATAGATTTGACCGAGAGGGCCAAGCTCGATTTTCAGCATTTGGAGCATTCTTCATGACTTCGCCGCTCTGGCTTCGCTTCGTGTCGCTCATTGGCATCATCATTGTTGTGACTGGAGCGGGTCTGCTCGCATATCGCTGGTACACGCGTCCGGTGACGCTGACGCTCGCCGTCGGCTCGATCGACGGTGAAGCGGCCAAGGCGATATCCGCGGTGGCCAGCCAGCTCGCATCGGACGGCGCCTCGGTGCGATTCAAGGTCATCGATACCGGAACCGCCCTGGAAGCGGCAAAGGTTTTCGCAGCCGGCAACGTCGATCTCGCCGTGGTGCGCGGCGACGTCGGCGACCTGTCGCAGGCCCAGGCGATCGTGGTTCTCACCCATGTGACGGTTCTTCTTATCGCGCCGCCCGGCTCATCGATCGACAGCATCGACAAGCTCAAGGGCCGTACCGTGGGTGTGGTCGGCGGCGAGATGAACAGCAAAATTGTCGATGTATTGAGCAACACTTACGACCTTGCCCGCGGCAAGGTCGTCTTCAAGAACCTTACTCTTCAGGATGCCCGGCAAGCCGTTCAGTCGAAGCAGGTCGCTGCCCTGCTCGTCGTGATCCCTTTGACCGAGAAATATCTGTCGCTGGTAAAGGGTTTCTTTCAACAAGGCGCGAAAATGCCGCCGGTGTTGATTCCGATCGACTCGGCCGCGGCGATAGCCGACGCCAATCGCGTCTATGCGAGTTTCGACGTACCCAAGGGCACTCTTCGCGGATCGCCTCCCGTGCCCGAAGACGATCTGACGACCTTGAGGACATCGCTGTATCTGGTTGCGAGCAAGAAGCTCAGCTCGGATATGGGAACCAATCTCACCCAAAGCATCATGAAAGCCCGCAGGGAACTTCTGCGCGAGAACCCTCTGTTCGCACAAATCACCTCGCCAAGCATCGACGCCGACGCTTACCTCCCCGTCCATCCCGGCGCATTAGCCGTCTACAACGGCACACAGCAGAGCTTCATGGATGAATATAGCAATTACATCTATCTGGGTCCCATGATGCTGGGAGCCATCGCCTCGGTTCTCGCGGCCGCCTGGAAGTTTTTAGGAATAGGACAGCCCGAAGTCAGGGAGGGTCCATTGGATACCCTCTATGGCTTGGCTCGGCGGATCCGCCGCGTCAATTCGGAGAGCGACCTTTTGAGCATTGAGGAAGAAATCGACAACATCCTCAGGGCCGAACGTCTCAAGGCCGAGGGCGGCGATCAAAATGCGGTTGATGCCGCGACATTGAACGTCGTCGCGCACCGCCTGGAAAATCTGATTCATGACCGCCGGGCGATCCTTGCGGCACGACCCCCCGTCGCTTCGGCCGCGTAGGAGGGTCTCTAGCGCGTCGGAAGACTGCGTGAAAGCCTAGAAAGCCAGGTTGAACCGAAGTTGCGTCTTTATATTGTAGACCGGGTAATCCTTGATGATGGGCACGCCGAGCTCGAATGAGATCGCGGCATTTTCCTCCAATTTGCGCCCGACCCTGAAATCGAACGGAAGAAACAACCGGCCAGTTTGGCCGGTGATCGGGTCTCCAAAATTCACCCTTATGTCCGGGCTCGGATAGAAGGTGATGAACCACTGGTCGGGCAGACCGACGTTGAAGGTCGGTTCAATCTGCAGATTGCTGATGTTTCTCCTGGTTGGATTACCGGCGAAGCTGTCGTCATATCGTAGGATTGGCTCGAAATAGCTGGAGGAATTGATCTCCCACAAGCCATAGGCCGCACGATCATAACAATGACAAGGCAGGCACGCAGAAATGTTCGGACAATTGTGGCCGTGGTATCACCCTCCGCACCATCCGGCGGAGATTTCTGCCTTCATAAAGATACTCCCGATCCCTCTACTGTCTGCCGGCAATCATTCGGCTTGCAGGGCGCCGCTTGAAGTGGGTTGATTTGCCCGACGGATCGTTTTTGCAGACTCGTTTCCGGCCGTTTGTCCAGCCCTCGCACAAAAAATATTTCTGTTTTTCAGAAATGCAAATCAGATGTATATCACACTCCATCCCGCATCCCTCAGGAGGGGCGTTGCGCATCGTCACGGACGTTGGGTGCGGGATGCAATGGACGCGGCGGTGTCGCAAGACGAGCGAGGCCAATGCGGACGGCGAAGTCATGTGGTCCTGACGCCCCGACGCTGGCGTCAAGCAGGCCGCGATGCTTTCGCATCGTGGCCGGCGACGGTGGCAAGAAAGCCCGGTCACCGGGGAGAGCGTGAAGGAAACCGTTAAAACCATTGCGCAGGGAAGGCCGGGTGTAACCGGTGGACCTGTGGTGACTAACTCGTATGCTTTCCATTTTTGCATGCGAGGCTGCGGGTGCATCAGACACCCGGCTTTCCCTGCGCCCTCTGCTCTCAAGAGGGACAAATGTTTTGCCTGCCTCGGACGCATCGCGCCGCGAGAACGTGGACGCATGTCTGAAATCGGAGCGACGTCATTGCGAGGAGCCAACGGGTCCGGCCTTCGGCCGGCCCGATGACAGGCTCCGCGACGAAGCAATCCATTCTTGCCTGCGGCCCGATGGATTGCTTCGCGTCCGCTCGCAATGACTTTCGTGGATGATAATGGCGATGATAAAAGGTACCCCATGCAAAGCCCGCGCGAAATCTTGGCCGATCTCTGGACTCTGGTCGGCGGCGATTCCGCAGCACTCGACACCGTCACGCTGACGGGCGAAGAGCCGCAAGTGCCTTCGTCGTTCCGCGTCGCCGCCGCCGCGCAAGCGAGCATCGCCGCCGCCGCGATGGCCGCCGCTCATGTCTGGAAATTGCGGAGCCGACAAAGCCAGGATGTCGCCCTCGACATGCGGCACGCCGTGGTCGAATGCCGAAGCGAGCGTTACCTGCGCGTCGAGGGGATGTCACCTCCGGCGGCTTGGGACGCCATCGCTGGAATCTACAGGACGCGCGATGGGCGTTTCGTCCGCCTGCACACCAATTTCCCCCACCACCGCAAAGCCGTGTGCCGCGTTCTCAACTGCAAGGCGGAACGCGACGAGGTTCAGGCCGCGCTGATGCAATGGGAGGCCGAGGCCTTCGAGACCGCGGCCTATGCCGCGGGCGGCGTGGTTGCGACGATGCGCTCGCATGACGAATGGTCACGCCTGCCGCAGGCGAAGGCGATCGCAGCGATGCCGGCGATCGAATTCGAAAAAATCGGCGAGGCTAAGCCAAAGCCCTGGCCCAAGGGCGATCGTCCGCTCGCGAGCCTACGCGTGCTTGATTTGTCGCGGGTGATCGCAGGTCCGGTCGCCGGCCGCACGCTCGCTGCGCATGGCGCCGATGTCATGCTGATTTCCGGACCCGACCTGCCGGCGATTCCCTGGCTTGCCATCGATACCGGCCGCGGCAAGCTTTCGAGTTTTATCGACCTCAAGCGCGAGGAGGGCCGGAACACGCTGAAAGAGCTGCTCGCAAGTGCGGATATTTTTTCGCAAGGCTATCGCTCTGGTGCGCTGGCGCGGCTCGGCTTCTCGCCGCAGGACGCGGCGCGGATCAGTCCCGGCATCGTTTACGTGTCGCTCTCGGCTTATGGCCATCGCGGACCATGGGCGGAACGCCGCGGTTTCGACTCGCTGGTGCAAACCGCAACCGGCTTCAACCACGCCGAAGGGCGGGCCGCCGGCGTCGACGGCCCGAAGGAATTGCCGGCGCAGATCCTCGATCACGTCACCGGTTATCTGATGGCGTTCGGCACCATGATGGCCAAGGCCCGCCAGTCGCGCGAGGGCGGGAGCTGGCATGTCCGCGTCTCGCTGGCGCAGACCGGGCGATGGATCTGGAATCTCGGCCGTCTGCCCGATGGTCTTGCGACCGAGGATTTGAAGGGAGAGGCGGTCAAGCCATTTTCCGAAGAAATGCAATCGGGCTTTGGTCCGCTGCGGTCGATCCGCCATTCGGCGCAGCTATCGAAAACGCCTGCATTCTGGACCCGTCCGGCGATGCCGCTCGGCAGTCATGCGCCGCAATGGCCGCCGCGCCCATAGCTCAAAGGGCGCGGCCCGGCGTTTGGTACCGGTGGCTTCGTCTAGCCGAATCCGTAAAGTTTGGCCGGATTGTCGACCAGAATCTTCTTGCGGACGCCCGCGTTCGGCTCCCATACCGCGAGCTGGTTGAGCAGGCGGCCGTCGTCGATCTGGAACAGCGGCGTCACGTCGGTGGGTTTCTTGTCCGGCGGCGTCACCGAATTCGGATGCGGCCAGTCCGTGCCCCAGACGATGCGGTCGGCGTTGGCCCCGATCAGGGAGCGGGCGAACGGCACCGCATCGGGATAATCGGGCGCCTGCTTCGACAACCGGTAGGCGCCGGAGATTTTCACATAGGCCTTGCCGGATTTTACCAGCGCGACGAGATCGGACCAGCCCGGCTGTTCAAGTCCGAGCGCCGAATCGGCGCCACCGAAATGATCGAACACCACCGGCACGGGAGAAGAAGCGACGAGGTCCTTGATCGATGTAACGAGCGGGAGATTGGTGTAAATCTGGACATGCCAGCCCCGCGCCTTCACGCGCTCGATCGCGCCCTGCAATCGCGTGCGTCCGACGCTTGGGTCACTGACGCCGCTGGTTGCGAGATTGATGCGGATGCCGCGGATGCCCGCCTGTGCCATCGCATCCAGATCGCTCTCCGGCGTCTTGTCGTCGATCACGGCAACGCCGCGGGCCGTATTGCCGCGGAACTTGATGCCGAACAGCGTGGCCGAGTTGTCCGTTCCATAGACGCTGGGCGTGACGATGACCACGCGCTCGATGTGCAGCGCCTTGTGCAGCGCCGCCATCTCCTCCGGCGAAGCCGGCTCAGGCGTGTAGACCCGACCGGCGAAGAATGGAAACTTTGCGGGATCGCCGTGAATATGGGTGTGGCAATCGCAGGCCCCGGCCGGTACGTCGAAATTCACCGGCGTTGCGGGCTGCGACGGCTTTGCAAGGGCGGCTCGGTTGGGCAAGGCTATTCCGGTGGCGATTGAAGCAAGCAGAAGGTGGCGTCTATTGAGCATTGGGTCGTCTCCTCTATTTTCTTGTCTACGCTTATTCGGCGGGGGCGGCAGCTTTCGCGCGCGCCATGGCGGAGGGATCTCCCGCCGCGCGCGCGGCGATGAATGCGATAATCGCGGACATCAGCGAACAGGCGGCGAGGAAATACAGCCCGGCTTCGAAACTGTTGGTGGAATTTTTGATCCAGCCGACGATGAAGGGGCCGAAATAGCCGCCAAGATTGCCGGTGGCATTGATCGACGCGATCGCGCCGGCCGCGGCCGTGCCGGTGAGGAAGATCGACGGCATCGGCCAGAACGCGGCGCGCGAGCCGTAAATGCCGATGGTGGCGGCGGACATTCCGAGCAGCGCCCAGTAGGAAGCGCCGACCCAGGCGGCGAAAGCCAGACCCAGCGCGCCAACGCTCGAGGCCACGATCAGATGCCAGCGACGCTCGTTGTTGCGGTCGGACGACCAGCCCCACGCGATCAGGCCGATGGTACCGATGATGTAGGGTATCGAGGACACAAGACCCGTCATCATGTTGCTGAGGCCGATGCCCTTGATGATTTGCGGCATGAAGAACACGATGCCGTAATTCGCGGTCACGCTCATGAGGTAGATCGCCGAAAGCGCGACGACGCGGGGATCGGGCAATGCCCGCATCAAGGTCATGCGTCCGGCGCTTTCGACCTTGCGGTTTTCGTCGTCAATCCGCCCTTGCAGCCAGCTCCTTTCCTCCTCGGTGAGCCAATTGGCGCGGGGCGGCCGGTCGGTCATCGCCTTGAGTATGATCAGGCCCAGCAACACTGCAGGCAAAGCTTCGATGATGAAAATCCACTGCCAGCCCTTGAGGCCCAACACGCCGTCCATTCCGAGAATGGCGGCGGAAACAATCGATGCGACGGCGTTCGCGACCGGTTGCGCGATAAACAGGGTGGAGATCACCCGGCCGCGATATTCAGAGGGAAACCAGTAGGTGAAATAGAGAATCATGCCGGGGAAAAATCCCGCCTCGGCTACCCCGAGCAGGAAGCGGATCATCATAAAGGTTGCTGGCCCCGTTACGAAGGCGGTGAGGGCGGAGATGATCCCCCACGTGATCATGATCCGCGCGATCCAAAGCCGCGCGCCGACCTTTTCCAAAACCAGATTGCTGGGAATCTCGAACAGGAAGTAGCCGAAAAAGAAAATTCCCGCGCCCCAGCCATAGATGTAGGCGGTGAAACCGAGATCCTTGTTCATGGTCAGCGCGGCGAAGGAAATGTTGCTGCGGTCGATATAGGCGATGCAGTAAGCAAGCGCGACCAGGGGCAACAGGCGCCAGGACACCTTTGCGATCGTGCGGCGCTCGACCACTTGCGCAGATTCCGCAATCGCCATGCATTCCTCCCGTTTCCGCGCTTTCTTGCCGCGTGTTGGATTGTTGGTAGCGTGAACTTTTCCGAGCCCCTCCGCAAGACTTGGCAAAGTTGCCAGCACGATTTAGCCGAGTTCCTCCGCAAGCGCCTTGCGGACGGCTGCCCGCTCCGACATCCGGTTTCGGTGATCCCTGACCTTCGGAAACCGCGCGGGATCAACGCTGTCTCCCTCCAGCCATTGTGCCAGCGTGAACAGATAGGGGTCGCAGATCGTGTAGCTTTCGCCTATCACCCATGGTCCTTGCAGCATCTTCTGCTCGATCAATTCGAAGCAGGCTCCCACGGATTCCGGCACCTTGCGTTTCATCGCCTCTATCGCCGCGGGATCGTCGGCCCAGCGGGTCCCACGCATGCGATGGGCGTGGGCCACATGCACCGTCGAGCACAGATAGCTGTTGAAGGCCTGCACCTCCGCAAAACGGAACGGATCATCCAGCGGCGCAAGCTTGGCCTTTGGAAAGCTTTGCGCGATGAAGACGAGCATCGCGGGCGTCTCGGTCAGTATGCCCCTGTCGGTGACCAAAGCCGGCACGCGGCCTTTGGGATTGATGGCGAGGTATTCCGCCGAGCGTTGTTCGTGCGTGGCGAAGTTGAGCCGCACGGTCGAATATTCGGCACCGGCCTCCTCCAATGCGATGTGAGAGGCCAGCGCGCAGGTGCCTGTTGCGTAATACAATTTCATGGTCATGGCCTCTTCCCGTGCAGATCGAAACTACGTCTACTTGTGGCATTCCTAGCCCGAGCGGCGCGGCCGCGCTGTTGACAAAGCTGTTATCGCAGCGTCGAAGATTGCGCTAGCCGGGCGTTTCAACGGCCGAAAATAATTGGGCTGCACAACCCCGGGCATTTTCTGGTCGCAGCGCACCGCTTAGCGAAAGTGTATTAGCCTCCTATCCTAAGGGTGCGATTCTGCGAAAGCGCCGCCACCTTGATTTGAATCGCACCGAGAAGGAACATGCATGCCGAAACTGTTTTCCGATCCCGAGGCCATTGTCGAGGACATCATCCGTGACGTCGGCACCAATCTCTTGGTCGCGGTGCCGCTGGGGCTGGGCAAGGCGAACCATATCGTCAACGCGCTTTACGCGCGCGCAGTTGCCGACTGCAGCATCAACCTCACGTTCTTTACCGCGCTCACGCTGGAAAAGCCGCAACCGTCCAATCTGCTCGAGCGGCGTTTCATCGGCCCCGTGATCGAGCGGCTGTTTGGCGGCTATCCGGATCTCGCCTATGCCGGAGCGCTGCGTGCTGGCGCCCTGCCGCCCAATATCCGGGTGAACGAATTTTTCTTTCTGGCCGGGCGGTGGCTGCACGTTCCGCTCGCGCAACAGCGCTATACCTCCGCAAATTACACCCACGTTGGGTCATATCTTTTGGCGCGCGGGCTGAATGTCATCGCGCAATTGGTTGCCAAGCGTGTCGTCGACGGCATCCCCCGCTATAGCCTGAGCTGCAACACCGATATCACGTTGGATCTTTTGCGTGCGCGCAACGAAGGCCGCGCGTCGTTCAAATTGATCGGCCAGGTCAATTCCGAACTGCCCTTCATGCCGGGCGCGGGGGATCTGCGGGGGGAGGAGTTCAGCGCGGTGCTGGACAGCCCCACGACCGAGTTTCCGCTGTTCGCACCACCCTCCGAGCCGATCACCGACACCAGATATGCGATCGGCCTTCATGCCGCAGGCCTCATTCGCGATGGCGGCACGCTGCAGATCGGGATCGGACAGATCGGTGACGCGCTCGCTCAAGGGTTGATCGTCCGTCATCGCGACAGCGCGCAATTTCGTGCGACCATGACGCGGTTGATGCCGGCCACCACGGAGCTCTCCGCGCTGGAAAGCGGGCCGTTCGAAAAGGGCCTCTATGGCGTCAGCGAAATGCTGTTCGAGGCGTTTCTCGGCCTGATCGATGCCGGCATCCTCAAGCGGGAGGTTGATGGCGTTGTCTTGCATGGCGCGTTCTTTGTCGGACCGAAATCGTTTTATCGCAGCTTGCGCGACATGGCGCCGGATCAGCTCGCGCGAATCCGGATGATGCCGGTATCCTTCACCAACGAACTCTACGGCGATGAAGATGCAAAGCGCCGTGCCCGCGTCGACGCCCGCTTCGTCAACAACGCGATGATGGCGACCCTGATGGGAGCCGTGATCTCCGACGGCCTTGAGAACGGACATGTCGTGAGCGGGGTCGGTGGGCAGTATAATTTCGTGGCGCAGGCTTTTGCGCTACGCGGCGCGCGCGCAATTCTGACGGTCGAGGCGACGCGGCAGGCGGGCATAAGGCCGCACTCGAACATTCGCTGGAGCTATGGTCATGAGACGATCCCGCGGCATTTGCGCGATATCATCGTCACCGAATACGGCGTCGCCGATACGAGAGGAAAATCCGACACTGACGTGATCGCGGCGATGCTGCGGGTCGCCGATTCCCGGTTTCAGGACGAATTGGCGCGGCAGGCCAAGGATGCCGGCAAGCTTCCGAAGAACTTCGAGATTCCAGCCGCCTATCGCGAAAACTTCCCGGATCGGATCGCAAGCGCGCTACGCCCGGCCCGCGAGGCCGGCCTGCTGCCGGCCTTTCCCTTCGGCAGCGATTTCACCGACGTGGAGCAGCGGCTGATCCCGGCCTTGCAGGTGCTGCAGGATGCGCAACGTGCGCCGCTGCGCCTGCCCGGACTTTTGTGGCAGGGTCTGACCGGCGATGCGAACGCGGCCGACCGCGAATGCCTGGCGCGGCTCGGACTCGACCTGCCCAAGACATGGTCCGAGCGCGCTTACCGCGCACTGGTCAGCGCCGCGCTGGCGAGGAGCCGCAGTGCGTAGTTGGTCGTGTCCCGGACGCGGTGCAGCGCGTAGCGTTGCGCCGCAGAGCCGGGACCCATCGGCATCGCGCATAGGGAGTGGGCCCCGGATCAGCAGCGCATCACCAAAGCGCGTCGAAGACGCGCGTAGACGCGCTGGCGGTGCTTCGCAGCATCCGGGGCACGAGATCTACCGGACTACGGATTCGAATTTCAAACAGCCGTCATTCCTTCCACGGCCTCGTGGTTCGAGACGGCGCGATGCGCCTCCTCACCATGAGGGTCTGACTTCGCGCCAGGTGTGACGACCTCATCCTGAGGAGCGGCCGGCAGGCCGCGTCTCGAAGGATGGGCCACACAAGGAATGAGTCACAACTAGGCCTCCGACACGGCTGCGCCTTCCCGCGACGCGACCGCGCCCGAGTTGATCGCCGAAACGCGCGCCTTCTTAAATCAGAGGGCGCAGGGAATGCCGGGCGCTCGATGCGCCCGCAGCCTTGTGTGCGATGAAGTGAAAGCACACAAGCATAGTCACCACGGTCACACCGGAAGCACCCGGCATTCCCCGCGCAATGGTTTTAACAGCTTATATCGAGCTCTCCCCCGGGGACCGGGCTTTCTTGCCCCCGTCGCCCGCGAGATCATCACCTCGCGAACTTGACATCAGCGTCGGGATGTCAGGACCACACGACTTCGCCGTCCGCCTCAAGCGCGCTCGTCATGCGCACCGTCAGCGTCCACCGCATCCCGTCCCGCGTTCGTGACGATCGCGAGCCGCCCCTCTGGTGGGACGGGACCAGGCCTCAATATTACTGCTTCTACCCGGCTGTCAAGTGAAATTCTGAAAATCAGAATTTTTTTTATTTTACTGGACCATCTTTCCGCAGATGACGAACTGGCTGCCTGACGAAGAAGGCGCGCTACTGCGCTTTGAGTTCGAGATGGAAATTAGGCTGCTGGAAGAGGCGTGAACGGTCCACGGCCCAGCGTTGGGAACGGCAACACGCTCGCGGCCGTCATTGCGAGGAGCGCAAGCGACGAAGCAATCCATTCTTTCTTTGAGGCCCGATGGATTGCTTCGCGGAGCCTGTCATCGGGCGCGCATTCGCGCGACCCGTTGGCTCGCAATGACAGCGCAACTACCTATTCTTGTTCACCGGCTTTCGCTTCTCGATGAACGCCGCCATGCCTTCAGAGCGGTCTTCCAGCGCGAAGGTGGAGCGGAAGAGGTCGCGTTCGACGTTGAGGCCTTCGGAGAGCGGCGTCTCGAACGCGCGGTTGACGGCGCTCTTTGCCATCTCGGCTGCTGGCTGCGACATCGCGGCGATCTTTTCGGCAACCGCCATCACCTCGATCATTAGTTTGTCCGCCGGCACGACGCGGCTGACGAGGCCGGAGCGCTCGGCTTCGGCCGCGTCCATCATCCGCCCGGTGAGACAAAGATCCATGGCCTTGGATTTGCCCACCGCGCGCGTCAGCCGCTGCGTGCCGCCGATGCCGGGAATGGTGCCAAGCGTGATTTCCGGCTGGCCGAATTTCGCGGTGTCGGCGGCGATGATGATGTCGCACATCATCGCCAG
>DATGGY010000092.1:0-18354 GCA_035308285.1 Bradyrhizobium sp.
CCGGGCGGAGATCAAGAACATTAAGGGAACACGGTTGGGACTCGGTTACGCCTCGCAAATAGGCTCGACCGTTCGCTAAGCCATTGGCAACTGAAGCCGTTCCTGGCTTCTCACGCAGGCGATTCGGCGGCTTTGCCTTAAAGAGATGCCTTGGCAATAGGCCCAGCGCGAGCATCGACCCGCCGTCCCTTTCTTGTCCGCGTCTCACTTTTGGCTAGCATCGGGAAAGCGCGAAATTTCGTAAGCTTGCGCGGAAAAACGAGGAGCAAGATGCCGGCATCAGCACAAGATGGCTTTGCGTTGGTCAAGCCAGGCCAGACCTATCTCGGCAAACAAGGCATCGTCTATGGCGCGGGCGCATCCGCCGAGACGGTCGGCGCGCAAAAGGTTTGCATGAACATCATGCCGATGCCGTCAGGTGCGGTCGCCAAGGCGCATTACCACAAGGACATCGAGACGATCGCCTACATGCTGGAGGGCGAATGCGCGGTCTATTACGGCGACCACCTGCAGAACCGCGTGCAGGTGCATCAGGGCGAGCAGTGTTTCTGTGCCGCCAACATTCCACACGCGCCGCGCAACGAAAGTGGGAGGCCGTGCACCTGGATCGTCGTTCATTCATCCGGCAGCGACCAGGACGGCATCGTGCTTTTACCCGAGCTTGACGCAGAATTGGCGCAGAGGCTGGGCACGGCATGAGAGGAAGTTTTTGACCGCCTCTCAAAAATCATCTGGACAAGGGTGCAGGGCGCGCGATCTACCCTCCGTCCGACCCAGAGTTATCCTTTGACGCCGGGTAAATCACCCGATTCATTAATCTTGGTGAGTGGATTTTGAAACGCCAGAACTAGCGGAGTCCTGCGCGGCGTCAACGGAAGTCTCAGATTCTTTGATGGCTCGCACGTTCGTCCTACGTTCGCGCTGCATAAAGCACCCCGGATAACCGTATTCATTCCCTTCGAGAGATTGAGGGGAATCATGCAGGATATCCTCCTCGTCGCCCATTTTACTTTTCCATTTTCCATCAGTTTCTTGACGAGCGGCATGGAACACGCCGCCATGTTCCTTAGTAAAAAGGGCTATCTTTTCGATCCCCTCAACCAGGCTACCATCGTCGCACTGACGAAAACCCACTGTTTCATAAGCACGAATGAATTTATCGATATCATATCCGCGAGGCACATTCGGCGGCCAATAATATACGAAGGGCTCCCATCGTCTTTCTTCGTCGCCAACGACAAAAGCGAAACAATTATATTCTGGAGTTCGCGGGCTCGTCTCAGTCCATCCCCCCAAATCAGGAAACAGCGGTTCCCACACTTTCGGCATTCAGATAGCCCCTTTGCTCTCCCCACCTAAGCCATGCCTCAGCCATCTTTCGGATGCGCCCTTGGTCCGCATCTGGCACCGGATCTTCTCCTCCTGAAATCGCCCATAGCGCAGCGAACCAGTGATCTGGCATTCCTGTCTTAGTTTCTTCCGAGAGATGTTCGAGGATGAACGGAATAACTTTTGGTCCCATGCCTACAATCTTATAGTAGGCAGGATTACGAGAGATGTCTCCTACAATTGAAGAAATAGTATTGCGGGTTTCCAGCCACTCTTTGCGCAATTCTTCGAACCGAATCCGATCCAAAAGAAGATCGAAATTGTTGAGCGATATACTCATTAATTCCAGAAACCTATTATCGCTCGATGCTGTGATTAAATTAAGGTCAGGCGAAAAGTAAGGATGGTTGGACATAGTTATGCTAGTCGACGGCCTCGCGGATTCGTCGGTTAGGTAACTTGCAACTTGGGACGAACTGTTCTGAGAAAACTGCAAAAGCACATTCTCGCAGACTATCGCTCGAACAGCCTCATCAGAGATTTGCCGATATTGAAATTGCACTATGTGCACTCCCTTATTTTTTTCTTTTCCTTTTCAGATTTTCAGGTGCGTGAACTAGCGTCATCACTGGCGCCGCATTAAGTACGTAAAGCGGATTGCCCTCCGGATCGAATTCATCGTCAAGACGGATGGCACTTATAACCGACTGCTTCAGACGTAGGCGCGTACCATCCGCCAACTGAACTTCAGACGCACGATCAATTGTCTCGTCTACGCCGACTTCGGTTCCCCAAACCATTTTACCAAGGTACGGAACCTGAATTTTGCGACTTGCCACGGTCAACCCTCCCGCTATGAGCGGGACCATTGTGTTTCGAATTTCTAAAGAAGTATTCCCACGAAAAGATGGTGGTGCGCCCCTCAGCCCGCGACACCGTAGCGGGTAAATGTGATAGCTGCTATGCCACGTACCATTATACCGTCCAATCGTCACTTGTCATGAGGGGACAGACGTGGTCCGACCCCGGGATTTCGCTCACTAAAGGGCGCTCTCGTCGGCTCGGGGGACATAGCGAAGACCCTAATCATGCAGGCTTACTTGCAACCCCTCCGGTCGTAAGTCCCGTCGGCCAGCAGGATTTCGCAGTGCGTGCTCGACGTCCGCGCGATCATAATGACTACGATGATGAAAAGCAGGGCCAGGGCCAACCGCACGCCTCCCCCCTTGGTCACTCGGGCACCCAATGGCCGGCGCAAGAGCCTCCGTCGAACGATCCAAATGCGTCACGAAAGCCTCAAAGGATTGCTTCCGGAGGAGTTGCGCGAGCCACGGTCGCCAAGACCGTTACTGGCAAGCTTAAGTTGCGGAAGGGGATCGCAAACCGTGGTGAGGAACGCAAGAACATTTAGTGAACAAAAGCGACAAGGCTATGGCCGATGCCTGGCGAGGCGCTGCGCGCCGACATCCCCTCAATTCATCGCGTATCCACCAGCGCGCCGTGGCAGCCTTCGGAATTTATCTCGCGCGACCACTTTCCTATGGTGCACGTCTGCATGACCTTGTCGGCCACGCAGAATCCGGCCCCGTCGCTGAAAGGCCGGCCGGCCCAAACGCACCCGTTGGGCGGCAGTGGAACCAACACCGGCCCCGGCCCCAGATCGAACAAGGGCGCCGGTTGCGGCACCTGCTGGGCGTAGGCCGCGGAAGACAGCAGCGCGCCGATCAGAATCGTTCTGGTGAGCATCGTCATTGTCGTCATCACACTCGTCCCCTCGCCTGAGACCACCGTAGAATGAATACATCGGATGACGATCAGGCGACAGTGCGCGACGGATCCCGCGACGCCCGTGGGCGCCGTTTCCGGCGCATCGGGGCCTAACGGGTTTTAAGCGTCCTAACGCGGGATGAGATTAGGTTGAGTTGGAGGCGCAGCGGCCCGCTTCTCCCTCTCCCCGCCCTTCGCGGGGAGAGGGTTGGGGTGAGGGGCTATGTCGGCAAATTCGACTCGTGGAGAGTCCCCCTCACCCGGCGCTCTCCGGACGATGCGAAGCATCGCCGGGTGAGCGCCGACCTCTCCCCGCAAGCGGGGCGAGGTGACGGAACTCGTGAGTCGGTCTATTCGACCAAAAGCCATCGTGCGCTAGCCCTTTTCCACCCGCTTCAACAACCGCGACAGATATTCTTAAGTTTGGCGGCGGTTTTAGCATCTTCGTCGATGAACGGGTCCTTGTAGGCGGCGCGCGATGCGCTGTTTTCCGCCGCCGCCGGCTTGTCCTTTTTCGGAGGAGGCGCCGCATCGTAACAGGCAAGCCGATCGCCCATATTTTCGATCGCGCGACAATCCGGCCCGGCGGCAACAGCGCCTTGCGCGCAAACGCAGAGCGCCAACGCGGCGACAATCCTTTTCATTCAATTTCCTTATGCGGGCAATATTGCCCGGCGGGTTTCCTCGATCAGCGACGGCGCAGCACTTCGCAAAACGAGACGTGCCCGAATGCGTTGGGCCAAAAGCTCGTCAGATACTGAGGTCAGCGAGTATCGCTATTTCTTCTTGGGCGAACCGAAACTCGGCTGCCATCCCGCGGTCTTTTGGCTCGGCGCCGCGGCAATTATCTTGATCTTCTCTTTCTTGGGTTTCTTGGATTCTCGATTACCCCTTTGCTCGCCTTTGGCCATGTCGGTCTCTCCTTGAGTTCTCGCCGACGTCCCCATTGAATGAAAATTTCTCATTGACGGGTGTCTCGATCGGCAACGCACAACTGTGCGCCCTTTGTCAGCGAATAGCCATGCATTCGTTGGCGCCCTCACGGCCTATCGCGGACATTGGCGGCCCGCGCCAGCTCAGCCATTTGGTGAAATGCGCTCCTCGGCGCCTATCGCGCGCTCGAGCGCTTCGACCACCATCTGCGTCTCGATGAATTTGTTGCGTGCTCGCTCCGCCTTGTCCCGGTCAAAAGGAGCGGCCAGCACCTTCGCGTGCGCGTCCCTGTCCTCGACCATGCGTTCACGGGCCTTCTTCAGCGTTTCCAGTCGTTCGTTCATTGGAGTTCCCTTTGCTCATTTCTTCGCCGGGCGGCTGCGGCTTACGAGCGGCGATCGAGGAACGTTGAACGGATCGCCTGGTGCGCGTTGCGCGGCCATTTCGCCCGCTTAGGCCCGCATTTGTCGCGGAGATGGCTACGAAAGCGGACGGATACAAGGCAAAGCGAGGCTATTCGGCGTCACGCCGGCGATCTCGCGAGAAAGCGGTGGCTAATCGAGTCAAAAGGGCGCACGGTAGATCCATGCACGCCAATAGAGTCGGCCCAGAGCTGGTTGCGAAGCGCATCTTCGCATGACCATGCGCTCGCGGCGGGAAACCATCACGTTTCAGCATCCGTTCCGGATCAGGGGCATCGACCGTCTGCTGCCTCCGGGCCCCTACGAGGTCATTACCGATGAGGAAATGATCGAAGGATTGTCGTTTGCTGTATTCCGCCGGGTCGCCACCATGATCATGGTGCCGGCGGCGCCGCCGCGCAGTTCGGCGATGGAGATGATTTCCATCGGCTCGGTCGATCTATCGGACGCTCAGCGCATTGATGCAAGCGCGCCTCGTGAGTGACAAGCCGCTCCTGGCTCGCCAACAAGAGCTAACGCCAATTGTTGTTTTTCGAATGTCAGGAAACTCTCTGCGCTTGATGCAAGATCGAGCGCCAACATGAAAGCAAGGAAATCCATGCAAAATCTTTCGCCGCGCCACGTCAAGACAGAAGAGTCGCTTCGGCTTGGCGTGGTATCCGGATGGTACTCGACCAAAGTGAGCGGAACGTTTGTCTCCGGGCCCCACGATTCCGAGGCCGATTGCCTTCGCAAGATCGCAGAGATCAATCCGCCGCCGGCAAAAGCCGCAAAGGCCGCGGCCGCAGCGTAACGATCAAAGGAGGGCGGTGTGTGTCGCCGTCGATCGAGACGTCGCTTGAAGGCGGAGACGTTCTTTAGGGAGGCAGGCAAATGGCGCTGACACGCGGCAGCTTTGGCGGTTACGAATTCGAGCGGATGGTGGTCCGGTTTTCGATGGTTGACGGTCAAAGGGAAATACCCTGTGCCATCAGTACATCGGCCATGGACGATCTGGAAAAGCCGGAGCGGACCAAATCCGACCAGCGGGAAGCGCAATTCTTGCGGTTGCGCGATCAGATCGAAGAGCGTGCCGCTTGCAAGTTTCTTGCAAGGGAATTTGAAGGCACTCCGCCCGGCATCATCCTGCGTAGCCTGGATTTTCGGGATCGCAGATAGCAGGACGGTCCGCGACCGGCCGGTTTTTTTGGACTCCGGGCGGAGAGGTCCCGGGGGCCAAGCCTTTCGGCCGCCCCCGGGAGACTCGCATCCGCCTACAGCGTCATCGTCATCGGCTCGGGGACGTAGTGGAACCCCTCGCCGGTTTTTGCGACATGGCCGATGCCGGGCCACGGGTAGTGATAGGTCATCACGGCGATCTTGTTGGCCGCCAGCATGTCCAGCATCTTGACGCGGCTCGCGGCCGCCTGCTTCGGATCGGTGTCGTAGGAAAATTCCATCCGCGGCTTTTCCATCAGCAGGATCGGGTGGTGGGTGAGGTCGGCGATGTAGGCAAGGGATTTGCCACCTGAACTGATCATGAAGATAGTGTGGCCCACGGTGTGGCCGGGGGCCAAGATGGCCTGAACGCCGGGCAGGAATTCCTGGCCGTCCTTGTAGAACACGATGCGGTCGCGCACCGGCAACAGGTTCTTGCGGGCGTGCACGATGAAATCCTTCACCGGGCTGCCCATCTTGCCCTCGTCGGTCCAGAACTCTAGGTCGTTCTGCGCAATATAGTACTGCGCATTGGGGAACAGCACCTTGTTGTTGTCATCGACCACGCCGCCGATGTGGTCGATATGGGCGTGCGAGAACACCACCGCGTCGATGTCTTCCGGTTTGATGCCGGCTTCCTTCATGCTCTTCTGCTGGCGACCGGTGGTCGGGCCGAAGCCCTTTGCCGTGCCGAGGCCGGTATCGAACAGCACGAGCTTGTCGCCCATGTTCACGATCGGCGAATTCTGCTCGAGCACGACCTTGGTGGGGGAAAGGAAATTGTCGCTCAGCATTTTACGCATTTCTTCATCCGGCACGCCGGTAAAGGTGCCTTTGGGATCGCCGAGCGCGAGCGCTCCGTCGGAGACAACCGTCACTTCGGCGTTGCCGACATTGAAGCGATAGAAAGGGGGTGCCTGCGTCCCGACCTTTGGGGCCTTCGCCAGCGCACTGCCGCCGAGCATGGCGGCTGAGCCGAGGCCGGCGCCCAGCGTAAGCAGGGACCTTCGCGAAACATCTAACGTCATGCGCATCCTCTCCTGTTTATATGTTGGTGAACATTGTCCCCGAGCGGACATAGCGACGGGTATCGAAAAGCTGCGACGGCTTTTTGACATTTGCTTTTTGACATTTGCAACGCGCCGACGCAACTGGACGGCGAGGCTATGAGGAAGCTCGCTTCTTCTCGATCATGTCCCAGATTTTCGCGGCGATGTCGGGGCCGCCGAGGCGGGCAATGGCGCGAATTCCCGTGGGCGATGTCACGTTGATCTCGGTGAGATTGCCGTCGATGACGTCGATGCCGACGAACAGCAGTCCGCGTTCGCGCAAAGCTGGTCCAAGGCCCGCGCAGATTTCACGCTCGCGGTCGGTGAGGTGAGTGGCCTTTGCGGCGCCGCCGCGCACCATGTTGGAGCGCAAATCATCCGCCGCCGGCACGCGGTTGACGGCGCCGGCGAATTCGCCGTCGACCAGGATGATGCGCTTGTCGCCGTGTTTGACCTCGGGGAGGAAGCGCTGGATCACCCAGGGTTCCTTGAAAGTGACCGAAAACATGTCGAACAGCGAGCCGAAATTCATGTCCTGCGGCATGACACGAAACACCGCCGCACCGCCATGGCCGTGCAGCGGCTTCATCACGACCGCGCCGTGCTCGTCGCGGAACGCGTTGATCTCGCCGAGGTCGCGCGAGATCAGCGTCGGCGGCATCAGATGCGGGAAATCCATCACAAAGAGTTTTTCCGGCGCGTTGCGCACGCTGGCCGGATCGTTCACCACCAGCGTCTTCGGATGCAGCCGTTCCAGCAGATGGGTGGAGGTGATGTAGGCGAGGTCGAACGGCGGGTCCTGCCGCAGCAGGATGACGTCGAAGGCGGCGAGCTGCTCGCGGCGGGGCTCGCCGAGGCTGAAATGTTCGTCCGCCTCGTCGCGCACGGTGAGAATTTGCACCGGCGCCACCAGCTCATCGCCCTTCAGCGAAAGCTTGTCCGGCGTATAATAAGACAATCCATGGCCGCGCTTTTGCGCTTCCAGCAGCAGCGCGAAGGTCGAATCGCCGCGGATGTTGATCCGCGAGATGGGGTCCATCTGGACGGCGACGTTCAATTTCATGGGCGGGGTCCGCTGACTGGTTCGGGGCTCAAGGGTCTAAGGGCTGGCATCGAACGCCGCTAACAGATGGCGCGGCAGGCGGCGCGGCGCAATCAGCATGGCGTCGAAACGAAGATCATATTCGGCATGTTCGGGATGCGCCATCAGCCAGGCTTGCGCCGCGGCAATGATGCGCGCCTGCTGGCGCGGCGTCACCGCGTAGGCCGCCTCATCGAGGCTGGCGCGGGCCTTGACCTCGATAAAGGCCAACAGATTGCGCCGTCGCGCCACGATGTCGATCTCGCCGTAGGGGGTGCGAAACCGCTTGGCCAGGATGCGGTAGCCCTTGGCCAAAAGATATGCAGCGGCGCGGGTCTCGGCCGAAAGCCCGGTCTGAAACGCGGCGAGCCGTTCGGGAGAAGCGGATTTTTTCGGGCCTTTGGATGGGCCAGGGCCGTCGGGCTTTGCGTCGGACTTTGTCATGCGCGCCCCCGGCCGTGATCGGCTTTGGGTGTTTGCTCGCCTGCTTCCTTCGCGAGCTCAAGCGCGCGGGCATAAATTTCGCGGCGCGGCCGCCCCGAAAGCTCCACGGCGTGCGCGACCGCGTCCTTGACGCTGTCGCGCTCGAGCCTGTTGCGCAGGAGATCGTCGAGCGCATCCGCGCTCATGGCTTGGCCGCCCGCCGGCGCCGGGGCGACCACCAGCACGAATTCGCCGCGCGTCTCGAGCGAAGCGGCGCTTTGCGCCAGTTCGGCGAGCGGCGCGCGGCTGATTTCTTCATGCAGCTTGGTCATCTCGCGGCAGATCGCGGCATCGCGCGCGCCCATGATCTCGGCCAGGTCGGCCAGCGTCTCCTGCACGCGGTTGCCGGATTCGAACATCACGAGCGTTGCATCGATACGCGATAGCTCGGCGAGCCGCGCGCGGCGGGCGGCCGCCTTCGGCGGCAGAAATCCCTCGAAGTAGAAGCGGTCCGTCGGCAGCGCCGCCACCGACAGCGCCGCCAGCACCGAGGAGGGGCCGGGCAGCGCGACCACCCGATGGCCCGCCGCGCAGACCTCCCGCACCAGCTTGAAGCCGGGGTCGGAAATCAACGGCGTGCCGGCATCGGAGACGAGCGCAATCGATGCGCCTTCCGCCAGCCGTTCCAGAAGCTTCGGCCGCACCAGCGCGGCGTTGTGCTCGTGATAGGGTTTTAGTTGTGCGGCGATCGAATAACGCTCGGTCAGCCGGCGGGTGATCCGGGTGTCCTCGCAGGCGATGATGTCGACGCCCGCGAGCGTCTCCAGCGCGCGCAGCGTGATGTCGCCGAGATTGCCGATCGGCGTTGCCACCAGATAGAGGCCGGGAACGGGCTTGGCGGCGGTAAGGACCTGTCCATCCACCGAAAAAGTCCGCGCCCGGGGCCGTGCCAGCCCATCGGAGGTGTTTGTGGAGGCAGCTTTTGCGCGCATAATGATAGTGTAGAGCATGATCCGGAAAGTGGGAACTTTGGTTAACCATTCGCCGACAATATGCCTGAATCCACCCTCCTGATCCCGCGGAAGGGCGAAGTCCCGGCGATTTAGCCGGGCAAGAGAAGAGATGCGATGGTGGATCCGTTCGATCCCAACTCCCAACCTGATCAGTCTGGAACCACCAAGTCCCGGACCTCGGGTTTGCGAGCAACCCGGCGCACGGCAGTTGGCCTGATTGTCGGTGCACCGCTGCTCGGCGCTTGCGCCGGCGTGCAGCAAAGCATCAGCCAGTTTTCCAGTCCGTTCAGCTCGCAGCCCGCGGCCGCTCCCGCCGGCGTGCCGCAGCAGCCGGTGTCGGTCGGCACCGGGCAGGTCAAGGTCGGCTTGATCCTGCCGCTGTCGGCGGCGGGCAATGCCGGCGTGGCGGCGCAATCGATGAAGAACGCCTCCGAGATGGCGCTCTCGGAATTCCTCAACCCCAACCTGCAGCTCCTGATCAAGGATGACGGCGGCAGCCCGCAAGGCGCGCAGCAATCGGCGCAGCAGGCGCTCGACGAAGGTGCGGAGATTATTCTGGGGCCGCTGTTTGCATCGTCGGTCCCGGCGACCGCGCAGGTCGCGCGCGGGCGGGGGATTTCGGTGATCGCGTTCTCGACCGATTCAAGCGTGGCGAACCGCGGCGTCTATCTCCTCAGTTTCCTGCCGGAGTCCGACGTCAACCGGATCGTCGAATACGCCGCCAGCATCGGCAAGCGATCCTTCGCCGCCATGCTGCCGGAGAACGCCTACGGCAATGTGGTGGAAGCTGCCTTCAAGCAGGCGGTGCCGAAAAGGGGCGGGCGGATCGTCGCGTTCGAAAAATACGGGGCCGATCGCGCGGCCGCTGCGCGCAACGTCGCCCAGGCGCTCGGTCAAGCCGACGCGCTCCTGCTCGCCGATGATGGCGATGCGGTGGTGACCGTGGCGGACGCGCTGGCTGCGGCGGGCGCCAATCTACAAAACGTTCAACTGCTCGGCACCGGCCTGTGGGACAATCCGCGCGTGTTCGCAAGCTCCAGATTGCAGGGCGGGCTTTTCGCGGCACCGGATCCTGCCGGCTTTCGAAGTTTCGCAAGTCGCTATCGGCGCAAATTCAGCGCCGAGCCGGTCCGCACCGCGACGCTGGCCTATGACGCGGTGGCGCTGACCGCCGCGCTGTCGCGAACCCAGGGCGGGCAACGCTTCTCCTCCGACGTGCTGCTCAATCAGTCCGGCTTTGCTGGCATCGACGGCTTGTTCAGATTTCGCGCCGACGGCACCAATGAGCGCGGGCTTGCGGTGATGCGGGTCGGCTCCAGCGGCGCGGTGGCGGTCGCCGGCTCGCCGAAGAGTTTTGGGGCGTAAGCCCCTACGCCGCGAGATCAGCCACCACCGCGTCAAGCACCGGGAAGCCGGACCTCGTGACGCGCAAGCGGCCGCCCTCATCGACGGAGATCGCGCCTTCTTCGCGCAGGATCGCGATGCGGCGTGGATCGAGCGGGCGGCCCGACAGAGCCGCATAGGTCTGTGGGTCGATGCCTTCGGCGAGCCGCAGCCCCATCAGCAGGAATTCGTCGGCGCGCTCTTCGCTGTTGAGGCAATCGTCGGTGACGACGCCGTGGCCGTCGGCCTCGACGCGCATCAGCCACGCCTCGGGCCGCTTCTCGGTCGAGATCGCATGTCTCACCCCGCCCAGATCAAGCCGGCCATGTGCGCCGGGGCCGATCCCGGCATATTGCTGGCCGCGCCAGTAAACCAGATTATGCCGGCATTCCGCGCCTGCGCGCGCGTGATTGGAAATTTCGTAGGCCGGCAGGCCGCGGGCTGTGCAGACTTCCTGCGTCACGTCATAAAGCGCGCGCGCCATCGCCTCGTCCGGTGTTTTCAGTTTGCCGGCGGCGTGCAGGTCAAAGAACGGCGTGCCTTCCTCGATCGTCAATTGATAGAGCGACAGATGCTCGGCGGCTTGCGCGATCGCAAGCTTCAGCTCATCGGCCCACATTTCGGGCGTCTGGTCGGGGCGGGCGTAGATCAGGTCGAAGGAATAGCGGTCGAACGCGGTGCGCGCGATCGCAACCGCATCGAGCGCTTCGCGCGCGCTATGCAGACGTCCAAGCGCCTTCAGCGATGCATCGTCCAGCGCCTGCACACCGAGCGAGACGCGGTTGACGCCGGCCGTGCGATAGCCGGCAAAGCGCGTGGCCTCGACGCTGGTGGGATTGGCCTCCAGCGTGACCTCGACATCGTCTGCCACGCGCCAATGCTTGCCGATCGCATCCAGGATCGAGCCGACCGTTTGTGGCCGCATCAGCGACGGCGTGCCGCCGCCGAGAAAGATCGACGTCACCTCGCGCGAGGTAGCGCGCGCCGCGGTGGTCTCGATCTCGCGGGCGAAGGCGCGGGCGAACCGGTCCTCATCGATCGCGACGTGACGGACATGGCTGTTGAAATCGCAATACGGGCATTTCGACAGGCAAAACGGCCAGTGCACGTAGACGCCGAAAGCACATTCTTTTCCCTCTCCCGCTTGCGGGGGAGAGCTTGCCCCCGACTTGATCGGGGGGTTAGGGTGGGGGCTGTTGGCGCTAGTCAAGGCAGATCTCCGCCAGTTTGACGAAGGCGCGGGCGCGGTGCGACAGCCCCATGCCGAGCGGCGGCAGCCCGTGTTTCTCGATCGAGGTCATTTCGCCGAAGGTGCGGGTGTGGCGATCGGGGAGAAACATCGGATCGTAGCCGAAGCCGGCGGTGCCGCGCGGCGGCCACACCAGCGTGCCGTCGACGCGCGCCTCGACTTCCTCGACATGCCCGTCGGGCCAGGCGACGCACAGCGCGGAAACGAAATGCGCTCCTCGCCTCGAGGATTGCGTAGCGCCGCGCTCTTGCAGCAGCCGTTCGATCCGCGCCATCGCGACGGCAAAATCCTTCTTCGCTCCCGCCCAGCGCGCCGAATAAATCCCGGGCGCACCGTCAAGCGCATCGACGACCAGTCCGGAATCGTCGGCGAAGGCGGGAAGCCGCGCGGCCTTGGCCGCGGCGACGGCCTTGATCCGCGCGTTTGCGACAAAGCTTTCGCCCGCCTCCTCGGGCTCGGCAAGGTCGAGGTCGGCGGCCGACACCGCTTCCACGCCGTGCGGCGCCAGGAGCTCGCGCATCTCGGCGAGCTTGCCGGGATTGTGAGTCGCGATCACGAGTTGGCCTTTGATCCGACGGTGCTTGGTCATGCGCATTTGCAATTCGTGATGGCCGGGCATGACGACCTATTGTGGTTCATGCCACGGCCATTTTCTGCAGGTCCACCAGCCGCGCCACGCCTTTGCGCGCCAGCGCCATCAGCGCGAGGAACTCCTCCTGCGTGAACGGCGTCTTCTCCGCCGTGCCCTGTACCTCGATGATGCGTCCGTCGCCGGTCATGACGAAATTGGCGTCGGTCTCCGCTTCCGAATCCTCGGCGTAATCGAGATCGAGCACCGGCGTGCCGTTAAAGATGCCGCACGAGATCGCAGCGACATTGTCGCGCAGCACATTGGCCTTGATCATGTTGCGGGCCTGCATCCAGGAGATGCAGTCGGCGAGCGCGACCCAGGCGCCGGTGATCGAGGCCGTCCGCGTGCCACCATCGGCCTGCAACACGTCGCAGTCCACGGTGATCTGGCGCTCGCCCAGAGCCTCGAGGTCGACGGTGGCGCGCAGCGAGCGGCCGATCAGGCGCTGAATCTCCACCGTGCGGCCATTTTGCTTGCCGGCGGAAGCCTCGCGGCGGGTGCGTTCCAGCGTCGCCCGCGGCAGCATGCCGTATTCGGCCGTGACCCAGCCGCGGCCCTGGCCCTTGAGCCAGGGCGGCAATCGCTCTTCCAAGGTCGCGGTCACCAGCACATGGGTATCGCCGAACTTAACCATGCAGGAACCCTCGGCATATTTGACCACGCCGCGTTCCAGCGATACGGCGCGCAGTTCGTCCGGCGCACGGCGGCTTGGCCGCATGGTAAATCCTCCAAATTCAGCAAAGTTTGTCGCTGGCGGTGCTTGTAGGTGCGGGAACGGGCAGCGGCAAGGCCTTTTGGCTCATTGCCTGCTTGTCACCGGGCGCCTAGATGGAGACAATTAGCCCCGGTCGTCGCCAGGAGTTTCCGTTTGGCCCACCACGAACCGATTGGCCTGATCACATCGCATGCCGGGCTTGCCCAGCTCAACGAGCGCTCGCGGGATATTTTCCGCCAGATCGTCGAAAGCTATCTGGCGACCGGCGAGCCTGTCGGCTCGCGCAATGTTTCCCGCCTGATCGCCGTTCCGCTGTCGCCGGCCTCGGTGCGCAACGTCATGGCCGATCTCGAAGCGCTCGGGCTGATTTATGCGCCGCACACTTCGGCAGGCCGGCTGCCGACCGAAATTGGTTTGCGGTTTTTCGTCGACGCTTTGATGCAGGTGGGCGATCTCACGGAAGCCGAACGGCAGTCGATCCAGACCCAGCTTGCTTCCGTCGGCAAGGCGCAATCGGTCGAAGCCGCGCTTGGCGAGGCGCTGACGCGGCTGTCCGGCCTCACGCGGGCCGCCGCGGTGGTGCTGACGGGGAAATCCAATTCGCGCCTGAAGCACATCGAATTCGTTCGCCTCGAGCCGGAGCGGGCGCTGGCGGTGCTGGTCGGCGAGGATGGCCAGGTCGAGAATCGCGTGCTGGCGCTGCCGCCCGGTGTGCCCTCCTCGGCCTTGATCGAAGCGACCAATTTCCTGAATGCGCGGATCACAGGGCGCACGCTTGCCGAAGCGCGTCTCGAACTTGAAACGGCATTGGCGGAGAGCCGCGCCGAACTCGATCAGTTGACGCAGAAGGTGATCGCGGCGGGGATCGCGAGCTGGTCCGGCGGCGAGAACGAAGACCGGCAACTGATCGTGCGCGGGCACGCCAATCTGCTCGAAGACCTGCACGCGCTCGAAGACCTCGAGCGCGTGCGATTGCTGTTCGACGATCTCGAGACCAAGCGCGGCGTGATCGATCTGCTGGGCCGCGCCGAGCGCGCCGAGGGCGTGCGGATTTTCATCGGTTCGGAGAACAAGCTGTTTTCGCTGTCAGGCTCGTCCACGATCATTGCGCCCTATCGGGACGCGGCGGGCCATATCGTCGGCGTGCTCGGCGTGATCGGGCCGACCCGGCTCAATTATGCGCGGGTGATACCGACCGTCGACTATGCGGCGCGCATCGTCAGCCGCCTGCTCGGCGGATGATCCTACCCGAGAGGCCCGGCCCCGTCTTTTTGATCGATTTATTCACCTGAGGCGGCACTCACGCACCGATCCGGCCCTGGTGTGGTGGTTCAGAAGCTCTCTTCGGTGGTGCTGCAAACGCGTCAAGAGAACTTCTGAACCAAAACCACACTAGAATCATAGGTTTCTAGTGTCCTTTCGAATCCGAAGTTCGCAAAAGCGGATGCTGCAAGGGAGTGCGAACTTCGGATTCGGGACACTGGATGGGCCTTGTTGGACGATGGCACGGCGCTTGATTTTCTTCGCCTAAAGCACGATATCCCGGCCAACCATTCCCAACCATTTCCTACCATCCCCCAAGGACTTTCCAAGAAGGCAGTGTGATGACCGATAGCAACGGGCAAAAGGACAATCCGGCCAATCCGGCGCAAGGCCCCGAGCCCGTGGTTTCCAAGCCCTACATCATGCCCGACGATCCCGAGCCGGGATCTGCGGAGGCGCTGGCCAAGGAAGCCGCGGAACTGCGCGACAAGATGCTGCGGACGCTTGCGGAGATGGAAAACCTGCGCAAGCGCACCGTCAAGGAAGTTGCCGACGCGCGCGCCTATGGCATTACCGGATTTGCGCGCGACGTGCTCGACATCGCCGACAATCTGCAGCGTGCGCTCGACGCGGTTCCTGCCGAGACCCGGGAATCCGCCGACCCGATGCTGAAGACGCTGATCGAAGGCGTTGTGCTGACCGAACGCTCGCTTCTGAACGTGCTGGAGAAAAACGGCGTCAAGAAATTGGACCCGGCGGGCGAAAAATTCGATCCGAATTTCCAGCAGGCGATGTACGAGGTGCCCGACGCCTCGGTTCCGCCGGGCACGGTCGTGCAGGTCGTACAGGCCGGCTACATGATCGGCGAACGCGTGCTGCGGCCGGCGCTTGTTGCGGTCGCCAAAGGCGGCGCGAAGGTCGGCGCTTCGGAGTAGGGAAGGACCCGTGTAGCGGCTCCACTCAGCGCGGCTGAACCCCATCGCGCACCGCGCGGAAGCGCGGAAAGGCCTTCGCCCATTGGTCGCGCGGCGCGCTGCCGATGATTCGCAGGGAATATTGACCGCCGAATCGGAACCACTGCACCACGGTGACCGGCGTATTGTCCTTGCCGCTGGTTGCGTCCAGCCGCGTTTCATATCCGGCCGTGCCGTCGATGCGCATCGGTTCGGACATCGTGATCCGCGCGCTGCGCACGCCGGGGATCGAGGTCGCGGCCTGGTCGGCGAATCGCCCGCGATCCTCAGGCAGCGTCGGCGTGGCGGCCGTCAGGCCTATTATCATGAAGGGCGACGTCTCGAAGCCGGATGTTTCGTCGCCATCGGAGAGAAGAACGGCGCCGCCGGGCGTCAACGTGTGGACATTCTTGAAGCCGCTGAGCTCGCCGACCTTGAAAGGCATCAACCCCAGGATCTCCTCGGGTGGAACTTCCTTGCGGACGACGGCCGACGCAAACATATGGCGTATGGCCTCGTCGGTGTAGATCTTGCTGGTATTCTCGGGGACCTGTACGGCGACATAGCCGGAGAAAGTGCCGCCCGACAGGATCATTGAATAGCGCCGTACGGTGTTTGTGCCGCTCTTGCCGGTTTCGACCGTGTAATAGGCCGTTCCCGCCTCGGTTTCGATGCTCTCGGGCCTGGCGCCGCTGGCGACCGCCGGATTGGTCTTGAGCGCATTCATGACCTCGCCATAGGCCTCGGGTGGAAGCTCCGCCACCAGCACCTTGACGCTCTCATCCTGGCTTTGAAAGCCAGCGAATGTCCTTGCGGGGGCAAGCCCCACCAGCGGCACCATCCCGATCCGAATGCCGGGCGGAAAAACCGGGTCCGCAGCCAGTGCCTGACTTGCGGCGAGTACGAGCAGGGCCAGGGCCAGCGCGGAAATGGGTCGGATACGGTTCATCGGCAATCTATTGGGTTTGCATTGAGGCCGTTCGGTGGTCGGTCGTTAACCGGCCGGGCCTGAGGGTCGGGTCGCTTTTAACGGTTTTGCCAGCCCCGCAACAGACCATGCCGCCGATCCGGTTCCGCCACGACCGTCAATCGGGCACTCGCACCACGTAAGCTGAAATCTGAAATACAGGGGCCTGCGAAAGCGGCCGGCTCAAGATAACGGTCGCCAGCGGGCTTTGTAAGAGGTGTTTTTTTGGGCGGTCGACGGCGATTTCGAGTAATGAGGTTTGGACGACCAGCTTTCACTTCCGCCTGCCGGGTTCCTGCGAAAATCCTTCCGCGCTGCCGGGGAAAGGCCTATCTTTCGACCATGACTAAACTGCTTGAACATGCCGTCGACAGCGTGCGCGCCCTCCCCCCAGAGGTTCAGGACGAACTTGCGCGTCTGCTCCTGCAGGTGGCCGGCGAGGAGCAACCCGTCATTCAATTGACGCCCGAGGAACGCGCCGACCTTATGGACGCGGATGCGGAGATTGCGCGGGGTGAGTTCGCTACGGATGAACAGATCCGCTCGATGTTGGCGAAGCGTCCCTTGTGAGGTTGCGAGTCACTAAGCGCGCGGCGACGCAGATCGAGAAGGCGCTAGACTACATCGAGACGGAATCTCCCCAAGGCGCAAACCGCCTTCGCGAACGAATTCGAACTCTTTTTCTCTTGCTGGCGCGGCACCCCTACGCGGGTCAGGCGACCGATGTTGCAGGCGTGCGGCGTCTCTCAGTCAGCCCCTATCCTTATCTCATCTTCTACCGCGTCACCGATGATGAGGTTATCGTTCAGCGCATGCGCCACACGTCGCGGCGGCCCCTATTTGGGTCAGGCGCGCCATAAGGAGGCCGGACCCAGCCAGTGGTCGACGACCCCATCCTGACCGCCGCGCCTGTCTTGTCCCGGGGGCACCAGCGGGGACATAATCTTTAAAGGTTGAGGCTTTTAACGGATTAAGGTTGCGTCCGCCTCCTTGCGGGCCCTTCCCACCCTCCTATATGAGGCTCACCGTCGCAATATCGCGAGCATTTGATCGTTGGGGGTTTGGATTGGGGCGCCGTCAGGGCCCAGCCGACCTGCCGCAAAAAGAAGGATATGAGGACCATGGGAAAGGTCATTGGGATCGATCTCGGCACCACGAATTCGTGCGTCGCCGTAATGGATGGGAAAACAGCCAAAGTCATCGAAAATGCCGAGGGCATGCGGACGACGCCGTCGATCGTGGCCGTAACCGATGACGGCGAGCGCCTGGTCGGCCAGCCCGCCAAGCGCCAGGCGGTGACCAATCCCGAGCGTACTTTCTTTGCGGTGAAGCGCCTCATCGGTCGCCGCTACGACGATCCGATGGTGGAGAAGGACAAGAAGCTTGTCCCTTACAAGATCGTCAAGGCATCCAACGGCGATGCCTGGGTCGAAGCCGACGGCAAGACCTACTCGCCCTCGCAGATCTCCGCCTTCATCCTGCAAAAGATGAAAGAGACCGCAGAGGCCCATCTCGGCCAGAAGGTCGAGCAGGCCGTCATCACCGTTCCCGCCTATTTCAACGACGCGCAACGCCAGGCCACCAAGGACGCCGGCAAGATCGCCGGCCTCGAAGTGCTGCGTATCATCAACGAACCGACCGCGGCCGCGCTCGCTTACGGTCTCGACAAGTCGAAATCCGGCACCATTGCGGTATACGACCTCGGCGGCGGCACCTTCGATATTTCGATTCTCGAAATCGGCGACGGCGTGTTCGAGGTGAAGTCGACCAACGGCGACACCTTCCTCGGCGGCGAAGACTTCGACATGCGGCTGGTCAATTATCTGGCCGATGAATTTCAGAAGGAGCAGGGCATCAACCTGCGCAACGACAAGCTTGCCTTGCAGCGCCTGAAAGAGGCCGCGGAAAAGGCCAAGATCGAATTGTCCTCGACCACGCAGACCGAAATCAATCTGCCGTTCATCACGGCCGATCAGTCC
>DATGGY010000093.1:0-15453 GCA_035308285.1 Bradyrhizobium sp.
GCAACGACATGGTGCGCGCTTTACGCCAACACGGCGTGCTGCTGGCGATGATGGATGGCCGTATTCGCGCCTGCACACATCTCGACGTCACAGCCAAGATGATCGATGAGACGGTCGGGCTGGTGCGGGAGATTGTGCGGAAGGCGTGAGGACAGCCACTTGGACCGCTTGACAAAATGTATCCTATAGGATACTATTATGTTTGACGTTCAAAAGACCGACGAATTCGACAAATGGCTATCGGGTCTCGCTGATCAGAAGGCGCAAGCCAAAATTGCTTCTCGCATTGAACGTCTTGCCTTCGGGAATCCCACTGATGTCAAGCCGGTCGGACAGGGTGTGAGCGAAGTGAGAGTGCACTACGGCCAGGCTACAGGGTCTACTTCAAACAAACCGGCAAGACCATCGTCCTTCTTTTGTGCGGTGGCGACAAGTCCACACAGGAGAAGGATACCAAGCGGGCGAAGGAAATAGTCGCCGAACTATAAGAGGGCCCAGATGGTAAAAATTTCAAAGTTCGATGCTGCGGATTATCTCAAGACCCCGGAAGCTATCGCTGCCTACCTGACTGAGGCCCTCGCAACAGACGACGCCGCTTATATTTGTGCAGCGCTTGATACAATTGCACGAGCAAAGGGGATGACAAACGTGGCGAAGGAAACGGGTCTCTCGCGCGAGAGTTTGTACAAATCATTCAGCGGGTCATCAAAACCTGAGTTCGATACCGTCCGGAAAGTCATCAACTCGTTCGGCGTCAGGCTGGTCGCCGAGCCCGCCGAGAAATAAGCCCGGTCATTCCAAGGTCCCCTTTGGCGTTCCGCACCCCCGACGTTTCAATATCCTGAGCCGTATTGTCTGTCGCAAGCCGCAACATCGCAAGCAGCGACGTGAAGACCATCGTGAACAGCAGCATCACGACCGTCGTCTCGCGTAAATCGCCCACGCGCCAGACATGGTTGGCCGCATCCACCACCTCGCCGCTTTGGCCGATCAACCATGGCGTCACATGGGTCAGGCCTGAGGCGAGATAGAGCAAGATCGCCGCGAGCTTGAGCGCGCGGCCTTGTTTGGCCGACCGTTCAGACACATGGCGCCGGCGGTTCAGATAAAGCGCGAACGCCTGATAGAACAGCCAGGCGGTCAGCAACCAGCCAAGATAATTCGACAGCGGAACGCCGAAATGCGCCCCTCCGTCGTGCCATATCCAGGCTTTTGAAATGGTGGCCTCGGGCGGGTCCATCACCACATCCCATTGCGTCATCACAAAAGCCGCGACGATGGGCAAGGCAATCAGTTCGTTCCTGCGGCTCGCGTGCGCCTCTTTGCCGAGCAAGGTGCTCGCCACGATCCAGGAAAAATATCCCATTCCGAACCAGAGCGGCCCGACGACGATCGGAATGCTGCCGACATGCGGCAGATCCGGTCCGACTTCGAAATGGTAATGGCCGAAGGGCCAGCCGGTGGCGGCGCCGATATTCTCCATCGTGAATGTGATGGCGACGCAGATTGCCAGCAGCGCGAGCGCATCCCTCCGGCCATAGGTCAAAGCCGCGTGCGCGCAGGCAGCGAGGATTCCGATCGCCGCCAGACCCTGCGCGAGCGGCGTCGGATTCCAGGCAAAGCCGATGACCAGAGCCAGATAGATCGCCAGCGCAACCCAGAAAATCGCCCCAAGCCGCGGGAGGGAACGCTCACCAGCAGCTTTCACGCTCTCTTGCACGGACATGACTCACTCCGGACTCATCTGTTCAGCGCCTGATGGATCAATGCCTTCAGCTCAATCTGGATAAGCTCGCGTTGCCTGTGCGACTGCATCATGCAGATCGTGAACATATCGTCCTTCACCACCCGAAGTGGAGCGGAGTGTAGCGGTCGGCTCACTCGTGGCAAGGGTCGCCGAATTCGGCCATTGCCCGCTGGTGCAGAACCGCGCTCTCTTGCGAAAAACAGCAGAAGATCACGCGGCTGACGGCGGGCGCCGCCTGCAACGCCTCGACAGTGCTCGAGACCGCGATCTGCGCCGCGCGTTCGGCGGGAAACCGATAGATTCCGGTAGAGATCGCAGGAAATGCGACGGAGGTCAGACTGTGGCTCTGGCACAGCTCGATCGCACGGGCGTAACACGACGCCAGCGCTTGGTCCTCGCCGCGCGTGCCGTCGTTCCAGACCGGGCCGACCGCATGAATGACGTGCCGCGCCGGTAACCGATAGGCTTTGGTGATTTTTGCTTCCCCGGTCTTGCAACCGTGCAGCATGCGGCATTCCATCACGAGCTCAGGCCCGGCGGCACGGTGGATCGCACCGTCGACGCCGCCGCCCCCAAGCAGCGACGTGTTAGCGGCGTTGACGATGGCGTCAACACGTAGCGTCGTGATGTCGGCTTTGATGACCTCGAGCCGGGCCGATCCTAGCTGGCGCGAAGCCAAGCTCAGGCTGGCGTGCCGAGTGTGACGCCCTTGTCGGCGAAGAGCTGCTGCAATTCGCCGGCCTGGAACATCTCGCGGATGATGTCGCAGCCGCCGACAAACTCGCCCTTGACGTAGAGCTGCGGAATGGTCGGCCAGTTGGAGTAAGTCTTGATGCCGTTACGAAGATCGGCGGACTCAAGCACATTGAGACCCTTGTAGCCGACCCCGATGTGATCGAGGATCTGGACCACCTGTCCGGAAAAACCGCACTGCGGAAATTGCGGCGTGCCCTTCATGAACAGCACGACGTCGTTGGATTTCACTTCGTTGTCGATGAATTGTTCGATGCTCATATTGTTTCCTTCTGGAGGGCTCCCGCCCCTCGCGGTCCGGACCTTCCAGCCCTAAAGCCCAATCGAACCCTTAACTGCCATATATGTACCCCAAACGATTGTGCATCCAAAGCAAATTGGTCGGGGAGCAGTCATGCAGGGGCCGTCCCGGCGCCCCGCCCCGTTTCGCCGTCGACGCCGATCCGCCCCCGAGTAGGTAACAACATCGTGGCCGGGCACGTATTGGGGAGGCTTTTTTCCCGATCGGGAACCCCTATCTAGAACAGGCTTTCTCGGGGAACCCCTCCACCAGACCGACGTTCTCTTCCGAACCGGAGACGCCAGTGACGAACCCAGCATCCGCCGCGCTCGCCGCCCCTTGCCCGTCATTATTCTCCGAGTTTGGCAACCCCGCCAAGGATTTGGCGGAGGCTTTTCTTGCGGTGCGAGAAGAGACCGAGCGGCGCGCGGCCCCTCTGACCGCGGAAGACCAGCTCATCCAGTCGATGCCGGACGCGAGTCCGGCGAAGTGGCACCGCGCCCATACCACCTGGTTCTTCGAGCAATTCCTGCTCGGCGAGCACTGCGCGGGATACAAGCCCTTCCATCCCGACTATGCCTTCTTGTTCAATTCCTACTATGTCAGCGCCGGCCCCCGGCACGCCCGTCACCAGCGCGGTTACCTGACCCGGCCGGGCGCCGAGGAAATCACCGCCTATCGCCGCCATGTCGACGCAGCGACCGTCAAGTTCTTTCACGAAGCCACCGACGAGAAGCTTGCCGCCATTGCACCATTGGTCGAGGTCGGGCTCAACCACGAGCAACAGCATCAGGAATTGATGCTGACCGATATCCTGCACGCCTTTGCCCAGAATCCGTTTCCGCCAGCCTACGATCCGTCATGGCGTTTCCCCGCCTCGACGCGCGCGGGCGATGAATGGCTCGATATCAACGAGGGCATCCGCAGCATCGGGCATGCCGGCGAGACCTTTCATTTCGACAATGAGAAGCCCGCCCACCGTGCTCTTGTCGGTCCGGTGCGCCTTTCGCGCAACCTCGTCACCAACGCCGAATGGCTCGCGTTCATGGCGGACGGCGGCTATTCGACGCCGACGCTCTGGCTGATGGATGGCTTTGCGGCGGTCAACAACGAGCAATGGCAGGCGCCCGGCTATTGGCGCCGGATCGACGGCGAATGGCATGTCATGACGCTGGCCGGCCTAAAGCCGGTCGATCCCGCAAGCCCGGTCTGTCATGTCAGCTACTATGAAGCCGACGCCTTTGCGCGTTGGAGCGGCAAGCATTTGCCGACCGAGATGGAATGGGAAGTGGCGGGCCGTGCCGGCCATCTCAACGACGCCTTTGGAATCGTGTGGCAGTGGACCCGCAGCGCTTATTCGCCCTATCCCGGCTACCGGGCGATCGAGGGCGCGCTCGGCGAATATAACGGCAAGTTCATGGTCAACCAGTTGGTGTTGCGCGGTTCGTCGCTGGCAACCCCCGACGGCCACAGCCGCATCACCTATCGCAACTTCTTCTATCCCCACCACCGTTGGCAATTCACGGGACTGCGCCTCGCCGATTACGCCGACTAGAAATTTTCGCCTTCAAACCGCGCCGGAAAGCGCGTTCGGGAGATTGTCATGAATGTGCATGCCGCCGCTTTGGCCGAAGCGCATCCCTTCGACGAGCAAGCCTCGGCATTTGCCCGCGACGTGATCGACGATCTGTCGCAGCATCCCAAACGTCTGTCGCCCAAATATTTCTACGACGCGACGGGCTCCGCGCTGTTCGAACAGATTACGCTGTTGCCGGAATATTACCCGACCCGCACCGAACTCACGATCCTGCGAGAGCGCAGCCGCGCGATTTCGGCGATCATTCCGAAGGCAGCGGCCTTAGTGGAATTCGGCGCGGGCGCCACTACCAAAGTGCGGCTCTTGCTCAACGAATGCCCGCTCGGCGCTTACGTTCCCGTGGATATTTCCGGCGACTTCCTGAAAGCGCAGGCGGACGCCTTGCGCAGGGATTTCCCCGGCCTCAAGGTCCATCCGGTCACGGCGGATTTCACCGCGCCGTTCGAACTGCCCCACGCGGTCGAGGCCATGCCGAAGGTTGGGTTTTTCCCCGGCTCGACGCTTGGAAATTTCGAACCGCAGGAGGCTTGCGCCTTCCTGCGCAGCGCCCGGGGCATCCTCGGCAAAGGCGCGCGGATGGTGATCGGCGTCGATCTCGAGAAGGACGAGCGGGTATTGTACGACGCCTACAACGATTCCGCCGGGGTCACCGCACGTTTCAACCTCAATGTGCTTCATCGCATCAACCGCGAATTGGGCGGCGATTTCGATATCGGAGCCTTCGTCCACCGCGCGATCTACAATCGCGACCGCCACCGCATCGAAATGCACCTGATCAGCAAGAAGGCGCTGACCGCGCGCGTTCTCGGCAGGAAGTTCTCATTCCGCCCCGGCGAAAGCATTCACACCGAGAACAGCTATAAATACAGCCTCGAGCGCTTCGCCGCGCTTGCCCGCGGCTCGGGCTGGAAACCGCTGGAATCCTGGACAGATGCAAAGCGCATGTTCTCGGTTCACGCGCTGGTGGCGTCGGAGTGAGGCTTCTGCGGCTTGGCTTCGGCAGCCCCCGACCGCGGCGAGATAGGGTTCCGGCGCTCCGGTACTTTCGTTGTCCGGATCAGCGTCAGTCCGGCACCCCCGTCTGCAATGCCAGCGCGTGAAGCACACCGCCCATCTGCCCTTGCAGCGACTGATAGACGATCTGGTGCTGCTGAACGCGCGACTTGCCGCGGAAGGATTCCGAGATCACGGTCGCCGCATAGTGGTCGCCGTCGCCGGCCAGATCGCGGATCGTCACCTCGGCGTCAGGTATCGCTGCCTTGATCATCGATTCGATAGCGTGGGCATCCATCGGCATCCAAATTTCTCCCCTTCGGCTCTCCGAGCCGCGGTCAGCGGCCAGGTGGCCCCCGGCGCTTCAACTTAGCGCGAACGCCCTTCTGGGTCACGCCGTGTTGCACTATATTCGCGTTCCGATCATTGCAAAGCCGACCGGATCGTGCCGCACGATCACAACGAGCTGACCAAAGGGCTGACAACCATGAAACTACCCGGACCCGACCACCCGATCACCATTACCGCAAACCCCAAGCGCATCCGCGTAACCGTCGGCGGGGTCGTGATCGCCGATACCACCAGTGCCCTGACGCTGAAGGAAGCGAGCTACCCGGCGGTGAACTATGTTCCGCGCACCGACGCCAATATGGCGCTACTGGCGCGCACCGAGCGGCTGACGCACTGCCCCTATAAGGGAGATGCGAATTATTTCAGCATCGTCGCCGACGGCAAGACCATCGACAATGCGATCTGGACCTACGAAACACCGTTCCCGGCCATGGAGAAAATCTCCGGCCATCTGGCGTTCTATCCGGACAAGGTCAGGATCGAGGAAGTGGCCTAGGATTCTGCAGTGGTCATTTCCGGGATGGTGCGTAAGCACCAGACCCGGAATGACGGGCCCTGGATATTCGGCATTACCCCTTGCCGCTCATGTACGCCGGAAACCAACTCTCGAAGGCGTCCTTCAGAGATGCAACTCGCACCGGCTCCTCGTCGGCAATCGCAATGGAATCGCCGCCAGTGGTTCCGATCCGTGCGCAGGACACGCCGGCGCCCTTCATCTTCACCAGCACCAGACCCGCTTGCTCCGCGGACACTGTGACAATGTAACGCGCCTGATCCTCGCCAAACCAATACGCATGCGGCACGATTGACGGCGGAGCTGCGAGCAGTTGCGCGCCAATCCCGCCCGCCATCGCCATCTCCGCCAACGCGATCAGCAGTCCGCCGTCGGAAATATCATGCGCCGCGGTCGCAGTGCCGGCGCGGATCATGCCGCGCACCACGTCGCCGTTGCGCTTTTCGGCCGCAAGATCGACCGGCGGTGGCGCGCCCTCCTCGCGGCCGCAGAGGTCGCGCAAATAGACGGACTGGCCGAGCCAGCCTTGAGTCTCGCCGATCAGAAGGATGGCCTCGCCCCCGGCCTTGAACGCCAGCGTTGCGGATTTGGTGAAATCGTCGAGCACGCCGACGCCGCCGATCGAGGGCGTTGGCAGAATGCCGCGCCCGTTGGTTTCGTTGTAGAGCGAGACGTTGCCGGACACGACGGGGAAGTCGAGCGCGCGGCAGGCTTCCGAAATCCCCTTCAGGCAACCGACGAACTGCCCCATGATTTCGGGACGCTCGGGATTGCCGAAGTTCAGATTGTCGGTGACGGCAAGCGGCCGTCCGCCGACAGCAGTGATGTTGCGCCAGGCTTCCGCCACCGCCTGCTTGCCGCCTTGATGAGGATCGGCCTCGCAATAGCGCGGCGTGACGTCGACGGTCAGCGCCAGTCCCTTGGGCCCATCCTGCACGCGCACCACAGCGGCATCCCCGCCCGGCCGCTGCACGGTATTGCCCAAAATGACGTGGTCATATTGCTCCCACACCCAGCGCTTCGAGCAGAGCTCCGGTGTGGCGATCAGTTTTTGCAGCGCCGAGGCAATGCCCATCGGCGGCTTCACGTCGCGTGCATGAACCACGGGCAGCGGCTGTGACTCCACATGCGGCCTGTCGTAGAGGGGCGCCTCGTCGCCCAGTTCCTTGATCGGCAGATCGGCCATCACATCGCCGCCGTGTTTGACGACGAAACGTTTGCTCGGCGTAGTGTAGCCGACGACCGCGAAATCCAGGCCCCATTTGCGGAAAATCGCCTCCGCCTGCTTTTCCTTCTCCGGCTTAAGCACCATGAGCATGCGCTCCTGGCTTTCCGAGAGCATCATCTCATAGGCGCTCATGCCGGTTTCGCGCGTCGGCACCGCATCGAGGTTGAGATCGACACCGAGATCGCCCTTGGCACCCATCTCGACTGCCGAGCAGGTCAGGCCGGCTGCGCCCATGTCCTGGATCGCGATCACGCAATCGGCGGCCATGATTTCGAGGCAAGCCTCGAGCAGAAGCTTTTCGGCGAAGGGATCGCCGACCTGCACGGTCGGCCGCTTCTCGGCCGAATCGTCGTCGAATTCGGCCGACGCCATCGATGCGCCATGAATACCGTCGCGACCGGTCTTGGAGCCGAGATAGACGATCGGCATGTTCGCGCCCGATGCCGCCGCATAGAAGATCTTGTCGGCGTCGGCGAGGCCGACCGCCATCGCGTTGACGAGGATGTTGCCGTCGTAACGGGTGTGGAACCGTACCTGCCCGCCGACGGTCGGCACGCCGAATGAATTGCCGTAACCGCCGATGCCGGCGACGACGCCCGAAACGAGATGGCGGGTTTTGGGATGTTCCGGCGCGCCAAAGGAGAGCGCATTGAGGCAGGCGATCGGGCGCGCGCCCATCGTGAACACGTCGCGCAGGATTCCGCCGACGCCGGTGGTCGCGCCCTGATAGGGCTCGATGTAGCTCGGATGGTTGTGGCTCTCCATCTTGAACACCACCGCCTGCCCGTCACCGATATCAATGACGCCCGCATTCTCGCCCGGCCCCTGGATCACCCAGGGCGCTTTGGTCGGCAGTCCCCGCAGATGGATTCGCGAGGACTTGTACGAGCAGTGCTCGTTCCACATCGCCGAGAAGATCCCGAGTTCCGTGAACGTCGGGACCCGGCCGATCAGCTTCAAGATGCGTTCATATTCCTCCGGCTTGAGCCCGTGGGCAGCGACGAGTTCGGGGGTGATCTGCGGCTGGTTCATGAGGCCTTATTAGGGAGATCGGCATTGCCGGAAAAGGCCTTTTATGCGGCAATTTCCTGCTATCCATAGCTTTACGGGAGCGGATGACAAAGCGCGCGGGTTTACACTACGCCGCATGCTCCAAATGAGCCACGAGCCCTGCGAACAACCCGCGGCCATCGGCGCAGCCCATGATGTCTTCGACGTGGTTTTCCGGATGCGGCATCATGCCGAGCACATTGCCGCGCTCGTTGACGATGCCGGCGATCGAATGCGCCGCGCCATTGATGTTGGCGGGCTCGTCGACCGCGCCGTCCGGCGAACAATAGCGATAGAGCACCCGCCCCTCGCCCTCGAGCCGTTTCAGCGTCTCTTCGTCGGCCTCGTAATTGCCCTCGCCGTGGGCAACCGGCACGCGGATGACCTGGCCTGCATTGTAGCCGCGCGTGAACGGCGTGTCGGATCGCTCGACCCGCAGATGCACGTCGCGGCAGATGAATTTCAGCCGCGCGTTGCGCATGAGCACGCCGGGCAGAAGCCCTGCCTCGCAGAGAATCTGAAAACCGTTGCAGACGCCGAGCACAAGACCGCCCTGGGCGGCGAAGGCCCGCACCGCGTCCATGACAGGCGCGCGTGCAGCAATCGCCCCGCAACGCAAATAGTCGCCATAGGAAAATCCGCCGGGCACCACCACGAGATCGGTACCCTTCGGCAACGACGTCTCGGCGTGCCAGACCATCGCAGACTCGTGGCATGATGCGAGCTTGAGCGCTCGCGCCATGTCGCGCTCGCGGTTGATTCCGGGAAAGACGAGAATGGCGGATTTCATGTCGTAGTGGGTACGTCGCTGATTTCTAGCCGTTGCTCGATGCGATCCAGATGCATATCGTGGCGACCCAAAATCCCGTAGATGTTATGGACGTCCTGCTGAAGCGAAATCATGTGGCCGCGAAGAGCATTCAACTCGGACTTAACATCGCCAATAGTGCTCTTAACTTCCCCAACTTCACGTTGGAGGATCTTTAGAACCTCGTAAATCAACTCATTGGTGACGTCAGCCATGGCCCGATCCTCAGCCGTTCACCTCGATAGCATAATTCTCGATCACCGTATTGGCCAACAACTTGTCGGCGGCGTCTTTCAACGCGGCTTCCACCTTCGCCCTGTTGGAGCCGGATAGTTCGATGTCGAACACCTTGCCCTGACGCACGCTTGCGACGCCATCGACGCCGAGCGATTTCAGGGCGCCTTCGATGGCCTTGCCCTGCGGGTCCAGGATGCCTGATTTGAGGGTGACGGTGACGCGCGCTTTCACGAAGAAAACCCTCAGCTCTTCACCAGCACCGGGCCGGAGCCCGCGGGCCGCTCGTTCTCCATCAGGATACCCAGCCGCTTTGCCACCTCGGTATAGGCCTCCAGCAGTCCGCCGAGATCGCGGCGGAAGCGGTCCTTGTCGAGCTTCTCGTTCGACTTGATGTCCCACAGCCGGCAGGAATCCGGCGATATCTCGTCAGCGACGATAATCCGCATCATCTCGTTTTCGAACAGGCGGCCGCATTCCATCTTGAAATCGACAAGCCGGATGCCGATGCCGAGAAACAACCCGGTGAGGAAATCATTGACGCGGATCGCCAGCGCCATGATGTCGTCGATCTCCTGCGGCGTGGCCCAGCCGAATGCCGTGATGTGCTCCTCGGAGACCATGGGGTCGTTGAGCTGATCGTTCTTGTAGTAGAATTCGATGATCGAGCGCGGCAGTTGCGTGCCCTCCTCGATGCCGAGGCGCTGCGATAGCGACCCCGCCGCCACGTTCCGCACCACCACCTCCAGCGGCACGATCTCAACTTCCCGAATCAGTTGCTCGCGCATGTTGAGACGGCGGATGAAGTGGGTCGGTACCCCGATATCGTTGAGGTGCTGAAACAGGTATTCCGAAATCCGATTGTTGAGGACGCCCTTGCCCTCGATCACCTGGTGTTTTTGCTTGTTGAACGCAGTCGCATCGTCCTTGAAGTGCTGGATCAGGGTTCCCGGCTCTGGCCCCTCATAAAGAACCTTAGCCTTGCCTTCATAAATGCGGCGTCGACGGCTCATTGGGATGTACCGGTTGTTGTTAAAATCCATGAATTTGGTGTGCTCCAGATGCCACAAAGGGAGACCCACGACGGAGCTGCCGTGAAGGCCAGGAACATGAAACAGAACGAGAACCGAGCCTAGAATCGAACCTATCCGATTGGCCTATCCAGTACAATCGATCCGCTCCTTCCCGGACCGAGTTTTACCCCCTTCAGCCGCGGCTTTTTGGGGCTCGCCGTTTTGGCGATTAACCCTATATCTAGGCATGGCGACGCCTCGCCGCAACGAGGCCGGCGGGCCGCCAAACTCCATCCGAGGGAACCCCATGACCACATTCGACAAGCGCGAGGAAGCCTTCGAGAAGAAGTTCGCGCTCGACGAGGAGCAGAAGTTCAAGGCTGAGGCCCGCCGCAATCGCCTGCTCGGGTTGTGGGCGGCTGCGAAGCTTGGAATATCGGGCGACGCCGCAAGCGCCTATGCCAGGGACGTGGTCGCCTCCGAGTTTAGCGAAGGCGGCGACGCGGCCGTCGTCCGCAAGCTGATGAACGACCTCGCGGCCAAGGCTATTGCCATCACCGAAGCCGAGATCCGCGCCCATATGAACGAGTTTCTGGCGCAAGCCATCGCGCAGGTGAAGGCGGGAACGTGAGGTGGCGGGTCCTCATCCTGAGGAGGGGCGTAGCCGCGTCTCGAAGGATGAGCCCAACAACTCATGCTTCGAGACGCGCGAAGACGCGCTCCTCGCCATGAGGTCCGTCTGCGCGGCGAACACCTCCATCGCAACGCGACTGGGCTGCTCACCCCTCCTTGAATCCATATTCCGGCACATTGCCGCTGGCGCCGTAATATTTGTACGGCAGGAACTTGCCCGACATCGTGATCTTGACCCGGTCGCCCTTCGGGTTGGGCAAGCGCTCGATGGCCATGTCGAAATCGATCGCCGACATGATGCCGTCGCCGAATTCTTCCTCGATCAGCGCCTTCCAGGCGGGACCATTGACCATCACCAGTTCGTAGAACCGATAGATCAGGGGATCGGCGGGCGGCATCGGCACGCCGCGCATCGGCACCTCGTTGAGCATCGCGGCTTCGGATTTGGAAAGACCGAACAGCTCGGCGGCGTTCGCGGCCTGCGGCTTGGTCAGCTTCATCTGGCCGAGGATAGCGCCGACGATAAGCACCTCCGAATAGCCGCCGATCTTTTCGCAGATATGTTTCCAGGTCCAGCCTTTCTCGCGCTTGATGTCGAGCAGCTTTTCGGTGAGGTCGGATCGTTGCATCTAGCTTTCCCTTCTCAAAATCTGGTCCCGGCGGACCGTAGCATTCCGCACTGGACAGAATAGGCAAGCTTTAGTTTTACGACACCGGCACCAAGATGCGGCCAAGCGAGCGCGGCGACTTCTTCATCGGTCGTCTCCAATTCGAAGGGATCTATATCCGGAAAAAACCGCGCTCTATTTGAGCGCGGCCTCGACCTTGGCGATTCCAGCATTGGCGCAGACTTCGTCCTTTTCGCCGCCGGGCGCGCCCGACACGCCGACGCCGCCGATCACCTCTGTGCCCGCCCGGATCGGAACGCCGCCGCCGACACCGACCAGGCCGGGGATTTGCCGCAGCGGCGCCCTGGCAGGGTCCTCGAGTTCCTTCATGGTCTGGAGCGAGGTCTGGTTGCGGATTCGCGCGGTGTAGGCCTTCAGGCGGCTGAACTCCATGGTGTGGGGGCTGGTGCCGTCGCCGCGCACCTGGCCGGCGACACTGCCGCTCTTGTCGACGACGGTGACGGAGACCTTGTATCCGTCCTTGGTGCATTGCTCGATTGCGCCCTGCATGATGGCAAGCGCCATGCCCATCGAGATGTTCTTTTCAACCTGAGGCGCCTGGGCGAGAGCCGGTGCGGCGGCAACAACCGAAATCGAAGCAAGCAGTGCGAGTCTAGCGGGACGCATTTTGGAGTCTCCCTGATGTTTTTGGTTGGCGTTCTTATGAAACCCTAATCCGTTGCCGTTAGTCCTGGCAACGGTAGAGAAATCGCTTCGCCAGCTATCAGAGCGAGATGCCTGTCGATTGAATCGGTCTGTCAGCGGGTCCGCTTCACCTCTCCCCGGCGGGGAGAGGTCGATTTGCTCCTGGCGATGCGAAGCATCGTCCAGTGCAAATCGGGTGAGGGGGTGCGGCCTATCGATAGACCGTGATCCCTCACCCCAACCCTCTCCCATCGAAGTCGGATATATCCGACTTCGACAACCTAAGATGTCCAACTCGGGTAAACCCGAGTTGGATGGGAGAGGGAGCGCACTTCCGTTGCCATGACAGACTAATCTAACCATCCCAGTCAGACCCTCAGGAGCCACGGGGCAGGCAAGCTGCCAGCCGATCGAGTTCGGCCGCAAGATTGCCCTCGACTTCGGCAACCGCCATCTCGACCACCCGATAGCCGCGCGCCCCGAGCCAGACCTGTCGCGCGGCGCGTTCCTTCACGATCGTGTCGATTTCGTTGGCGTTGACCAGTTCGATCGCGATCCGGTGCACAAAGGAGACAAAATCCGGGATGTGCCGGCCGACCGGGGTCTGCCGCTTGAATTGGCCGGCAAAGCGGCGGTCGCGGGTCAAGGATTGCCACAGGATGCGCTCGGCATCGGTCGGGTTACGCCGCAACAGCCGCGCCAGCCCGCGCACCGTGCCGCTTTCTGCTGGGCTCGCGCCCTGCCCGTGCTCGGCGAGTAGCGCGCGAAGCCGCGTCGCCTGTTCGCCATCGAGCACGCCGCCCTTGGCCGGGCCCTTGCGGCCCTCGGCGATCGCCATCACCACCCCGTGCAGGGTGTGCATGTCCTGCTTGGTCGGATCCATCCGGGTAAAGATGTTGCGCAAATTGACCAGCATAGTCTCGCGCTTCTCTGCCGGCCGCAGGAATTCGACCTTGTCGAGTTCGCGCACCAGATTGTCGAAGAAGGCCTGGATCTGATGTTGCGAGGCGGGCTCGGAGCGCTCGGGCATCGCAAACGGCAAGGCGCCGGCGGTGGCGCGCTTGAACCACTCGTACCCGATCAGGAGCACCGCCTGCGCCAGGTTCAACGACGCAAACCCGGGATTGACCGGAAAGGTGATAATGCGGTTGGCAAGCCCCACCTCTTCGTTTTGCAACCCGTAGCGCTCGCGGCCAAAGAGAATGCCGACCCTGCCGCCGGCCCGAATCTGGGCGGCCATTTCGGCTGCGGCGGCCTCGGGCCCGACCACGGGCTTGGCCTGATCATGGGCGCGGGCGGTGGCGGCAAACAACAACGAGCAGTCGGCAACGGCGTGCTCGACCGTGTCGAACAGCTCGGCCTGGGCCAGGATTTGGTCGGCGCCGGCGGCGGCGCGCTCTGCGCTGACATTCGGCCAGCCATCGCGCGGGTTGACGATACGAAGCCGCGTCAGCGCGAAATTGCCCATGGCGCGCGCGGCCATGCCGATGTTCTCGCCGAGCTGGGGCTCGACCAGAATGACGATGGGACCGGCGAGGTCAAAGCCTCGTTTGGTCTTGTCGGTGCCCGAACCGGTCATCCTCGTTTCTCATCCTTTGGTTCAACGGTGCGCGGCAGCCGAGCGAAATTCTTTCTTCTGCCAGCGGTTTATGTCGCGCATTGACGCACCATGTAAAGACAGGGATGGCCGGGAAGTCGTGCCCGCGGGCCTCGTGGTTCGAGACGCGCGGCGTTGCCGCGCTCCTCACCATGAGGGTCTTAGTGGAACCTCATCCTGAGGAGCGCGCTCTTGCGCGCGTCTCGAAGGATGAGGCCCTAAACCGGGCACATCGGCGTATTCCGCGGCGCGGATCGCGCCCGGACTATGCATAAAAACATCCGCCCCGAAAGAAAAGAGGGCGCAGGGAATGCCGGATGCCCGTTGCACCCGCAGTCTCGCGTGGGAAAAATAAAAACCACACGAGCGTAGTCACCACAGGTCCAGACGGATTCAACCGACATTCCCTGCGCAATGGTTTTAACGGTCTACTTCGTGATCTCCCCGGTGAATCGGGCTTACTTGTCACCGTCGCCCCCAAGAGGCTTGCTTCTCAGGAACTTGATGCCGGCGTCGAGGCATCAGGACCACACGACTTCGCCGTCCGCTTTGATGTCGTTCGCCTCTCGACACCATCGCGTCCACCGCGGCCCGCGCCCAACGTCCGTGACGATGGCGAAACGCCCCTCTTGTGGGCACGGGATGCGGATGATTCTGCCTGTGATTTGGGGTTGAGATCAATCGCTGCGAACTGCGACAGATTAACACGACGGGCAAATCACTGGCGCCCGCGCATGCCTGTTACGCGCTGGTTGTCAAGCAGGCTCGCGCGACCACGTGTGCCACTCGGCTAGGCTGCGGTGGTGGTGAGCATTCGCTCGGCTTGTTGGAGTTCCGAGCACGTTCCGGAACTACTATGCCGCAAACGCCACCGGGGGGCGCGACCGTGAACCGGGGAAGATTTTTCCTTACCGAGGGCGGGTAGCGATAATCCCCGCAAGCGTTCTTGAATCCGAGTCGGGGGATTTTGAATCAGCTTGGATCAACCTAATTCCATGCTGCGGACGAACCCACTTCTCCATTACGCTCGTCAGATAGAATTTTCCAAGCAATATAATAGGCTTAGTAAAATCTCCTGTCTCTGGTTCGAAGCAAACGCACATCATCGCAACCATCGCTTGCGAAGCTTTGCCTTTCGGATAGGCTGTCAACCAAAATCAAAACGAACGTAGACGCCGGTTCCTAAGGCGTTGGGGCTCAAAGGGAGGGACGCAATCATGCTTCGCAAATGGTCAACGGCGATCGTCGGCGCGATTCTGATTTTGGCGGGTGGAGTGCTCGCTTATCTGACGCAAACTTCGGGCGGCATCCAGATCAAGGACGTGCGTTTTGCCGGCGCCAA
>DATGGY010000094.1:0-17418 GCA_035308285.1 Bradyrhizobium sp.
ACCCCGGCCGGCCCAGGCGCCGGCCGCCAGTCCGGGGCGCGCCGGCGCCGAGGAGGCGCCCCCGAATGCAGACAAGCCCGCCATAGCGCCGGCCGCGCCTGTGCCCCAGCCCTCGGCTTGCCGGCTGGCGCTGACCGAGGCGATTGCGATCGCCCCCAGCATTCCCGACATCCATGGCCCGGGTGGTTGCGGTGGAGAGGACCTGGTGCGGCTGGAGGCCGTGGTTCTGCCAGACAAGCATCAGGTCGCGGTCAAGCCGGCGGCGATCCTTCGGTGCACGATGGCTTCCGCGGTCGCCGACTGGGTTCGCGCCGACATGACGGGGCTTGCGAAGACCCTCGGCAGCGTCATCACCGACCTCGACAATTTCGATTCGTTCGAATGCCGGGGCCGCAATCGGATCGCCGGTGCGCCGCTTTCCGAACACGGTCGGGCCAATGCGCTCGATGTTCGTGCCTTCAAACTTGCCAACGGCCGGTCGATCTCGCTCACCGATCGCAACGTACCGCGGGAGCTGCGCGAGGCCGTGCTGCATTCGGTGTGCGCGCGATTTTCCACGGTGCTGGGGCCGGGCTCGGACTGGTATCACGAAGACCACATCCATCTCGACCTGATGGAACGGCATAACAACTACAGGATATGCCAGTGGAACGTATGGGATCCGCTGCCGGCCGTTGCGCCGATACTGCCGGCTGCGCGTCCCGAGGGCGCGCCGCCGCGCGAGATCGCCTCCGAATCCGATACCGCGAAACCGCTTTCCGGTGAGGCGGAGCGTTCTGCCGCGCCGCCAACAGAGAAGCCGCCAACAAAAAAGCGCCGGTAAGACCGGCGCTTTTTTCTTTCAAACCGAGGTGATCCGTTACTGGACCGTTCCGTAACTGGAGTTGCCGCCCAGCGCCATGTGCGGCGAACTGGAGCCAAAGGGCGAGTCGCCATGGTGCGGTGCCAGCACCACAACAATGGTACCCATCTTCACCCGGTTATACAGATCGATCACGTCCTCGTTCGTCATCCGGATGCAACCGGAGGAGATCGACGATCCGATATATTCCGGCTGGTTGGTGCCGTGAATCCGGAACAGCGTATCCTTGCCGCCCGAGTACAGATAAAGCGCGCGCGAGCCCATCGGATTGTCCGGACCCGGCGGCACGAAAGTGGGCACGCCGAGGCGTTCGATTTCGCTCTTGGTCGGATGCCAGGGCGGCCATTCGGTCATGCTGCCAATCTTGGCGATGCCCGACCAAGCCATGGCTTCCTCGCCGACCGTGATGCCGTAGCGGATCGCCTTGCCGTCGTTCAGGACGAAATAGAGATAATGGTTGTCGGAATCGACCACGATCGAGCCGGGCGCTTCCTTGCGCTGAAATTCGACGATCGCGCGGCGGAAGTTCTCCGAAGGCTGCACATTCTCGTAGCGAACTTTCGCCAGCATTTCCTTGTCGCGCTGCTTGAAGGCGCTCGTGTTGGTCGCCTCATAGGTCGCAGTTTCCACGCAACCCGACAGCAGCAGGCCTGCCGCCAGAATACCCAGTGTCCATTTCAGCGACGACATCTTGTATATCCAATCGAAGGCCTTGCGCACGCGGCGCCAACAATGCGCCTCAAACGCCACGATTCCGTTATGAGCATTACCATTATCGTCTAAATTGGCAATAATTCCAGCACTCAGATGCTTGTCCCGCACTGCGGCAGGCAGGCTGTGTCTTTTTTGCCGCAAGTCCTTGCGCCGCGGCCCATTCTTGGGCATTCGCATGGGCCTCTGCCGGATCTCCGCCACCCTCCGGCCACCGGGAAGCCGCAAATCGCGACGGGGTCACCGGCCGGTCATGAAAGGCTTGCCAGAATCGAGCTATTTCTTGTTGCTAAATTTGCCTTTCCCAGTCTGGAGTTGCCCATGTTCTCGGTGTTCGTCCCTACCGAATCCTCGCTGAAAAAGGCCACGATCACCGATCTGGACGTGCTCCCGGAGAGCGCGGTCTGGGTCGACCTTGTGAAGCCGACCGCGGTCGAGGACAAGGCGGTGGAGCGACTGGCCGGGATAGCGGTGCCGACCCGGGAGGACATGCAGGAGATCGAGATTTCCAGCCGACTCTACATCGAGAACGGCGCCCGCTACATGACCGCCACCCTGATGTGCGCGGCGGACACCGAAAATCCACGCACCACGGCGGTCACCTTCATTCTCGCCAACCACCGCCTGGTGACGGTGCGCTACGACGAACCGAAGCCGTTCCTGCTGGTGGAAAACAAGCTGGCGCGCTCATGTGCCTCCGGGATTACCGGCGAAATGGTCCTGATGGAGCTTCTGGACGCGGTGATCGACCGCAACGCCGATATTCTGGAGCGTGCCGGCGGCGACATGGACGCGATCAGCCACGACATTTTCGAGCCCGAGGGCCAGGCCCGCACCGGTCACGCCAAGCGTTATTCCGACATCCTGATCGCGATCGGGCGCAAGGGCGATCTGACCTCGAAAGTGCGGGAGAGCCTGGTCTCGATCGGGCGGGTGGTGACGTTCGTCGCGGCCGCGGTCGACGGCGTCAAATGGTCCAAGGACATGCGTGAGCAGCTCAAGACCATGCAGCGCGACGTGACCTCGCTGACTGACCACGCCTCCTATCTCTCCAACAAGATCACCTTCGTGCTGGATGCGATGCTCGGCGTCGTCAATCTCGAACAGAACAACATCATCAAACTGTTTTCGGTGATGGCGGTGGTGCTGATGCCGCCGACCCTGATTGCCTCGATCTACGGCATGAATTTCAAAATCATGCCGGAGCTGGAATGGGAACACGGCTATCCGCTCGCGGTGCTGATGATGATCCTCGCCGCGGTCGGACCCTATTTGATTTTCAAATGGAAGAAGTGGCTGTAGGCGGCGCCCGGCCAGAGTTAAGAAAGTTCCATATGTCGCTGGACTCCGGCGTGAATTGCTCTGCTAAAATTTGAGTGTTGGACTGAACGTTTACGCGACGGCTTTCTGCGATAACACTCGCAAGATCGCGAGGACAGCAATGGTTGAGAAAGTCATAATGCAGTCGCAGAACGTCGTCGACTTCGCAAGCTTCCAGCAGGGCCGCAGCTTTGTCGGCAGGGCGCAGGCGATTTCGGCGCGGACCTGCCGGCATTGCGGCGCTGCGCTGTCGGACGGCGAGAGGGAAGATGAGTGCTCCAGCATCGCCAATTTCGAGGCGTCGCTGCGCTGGCAGGCCGCGCAAATCCTGCGTGGATTGATTTGAGCTGCTGCCGCATCCGCTAACCTCATCCTGAGGGCGCCGTGGGGTGGGCAGAGGCGCATCTGCGCCGTGCCCACCAAGCCAATGCGAGATGGTGGGCTCGCTTGGCTCAGGCCCACCTAAAGTTTCCCAAGCCCTAAACGTGCTGGCCGCCATTGATGTGGATCTCGGCGCCGTTCACGTAGGAACTGGTCTCCGTGCACAGCACGTAGATGATCTTGGCGACTTCGTCCGGCGTGCCGAGCCGGTGTAGCGGAATCTGCTGTTCGACGATCTTCTCGGTACCCGGCGAAAGGATCGAGGTATCGATCTCGCCCGGCGCGATCGAATTGACGCGCACGCCGATGCGGCCGAAATCCGAGGCCATCTCGCGGGTGAGGGAAGCCAGCGCCGCCTTCGAGGTCGCGTAGGCAGCGCCGGCGAAGGGGTGCACCCGCGAGCCCGCGATCGAGGTTACGTTGACCACCGAGCCCTTCGCTGCCGTCAACTCCTCGATCAGCCCGCGCGCCATCATGATCGGCGCGAAGAAATTGACCCTGAACACATGGGCCCACGTCTCTAGATCGGTATCGATCGAGCCGAGCCGCCTCCCTCCTTCCGCCTTTGGCGATATCGCGGCGTTATTGACCAGAGCATGCAGCAGCCCGCCCTCCAGCCGCTGGCGGATTTCCGCAATCGCGCGGGCGGTGTCGTCGTGGTCGGCGAGGTCGACCTGGATGTGATCCTCCGGGCCCGCATCCCACGGACAGTCTTCCGGGAAGGGGTGGCGCGAACAGGTGATGACGCGCCAGCCGGCCGAGGAAAAGCGGATCACGGTCGCATGGCCGATGCCTCGGCTGGCGCCGGTCAGAAGCAGCGTACGCCGCGGCCCGATATTGGATGAAGTGGGCATGGGGTCCTTCGAGCCATGGATCAGGGATAAAGCCGGGTCTTGGACCAGGCCTGGCCCGGCCTGTCACGGCGGAATTCGATGCGGTCGTGCAGGCGGAACGGGCGATCGTGCCAGAATTCAAACCGCAACGGCGCGATGCGCCAGCCGCTCCAGCCGGGCGGGCGCGGCACCTCGCTGACCACGTATCTGGCGGCTACTTTCGCGATGGCCTGCTCGAAGGCAAACCGGCTTTCCAGAGCCCGCGACTGTTTGGACGCCCAGGCGCCGAGCTGGGCCTGTTTCGGCCGGGTGGCGAAATAGGCGTCGGCCTCGGCGTCCGTCACCGTCGATACCTGGCCCCGGATGCGCACCTGCCGGCGCAGCGATTTCCAGTGAAAAAGTAACGCTGCCTTAGGATTTGCGGCAAGTTCGTGGCCCTTTTGGCTGGCGATGTGGCTGTAGAACACGAACCCTTCCGCGTCGTAGCCCTTCATCAGCACCATCCGCACGTCGGGCAGGCCCTCGGGGTCGACGGTTGCGAGCGCCATGGCGTTGGGGTCGTTCGGTTCGGCCTTTACCGCCTCCGCAAACCACTCGCCAAACAGCGCAAACGGCTCCTCCGCCGCGGTGAAATCACCGGATGTTAAGGGTGTCGGGTGTTTGATGGAGGTCGTGTCGGTCATTTGGAGTCCAAGAGTTGCGCCCCAGAAGCGCGTTGCAGCCCCATGTCAGGTCAGCCTTATATAAGGCATGGGGAGGCTTTGGCCTAACGGCGATCGGTTCGGCCGGCCCCGTATTGGCGGCGGTTCTGATCGGCATCGGCACCGGCGGCTGCAGCCTGTCGCGAACCGATACAGGGTTCGCCAGGATGGGCGACAATATTACGGGCTCCGTTGGTCCGGCGACCGAGGCAGCCTCGGCGGTTCCGACCGAAAGCGATCTTGCCTTTGCCCGCAACGCGGCTTCCGACGTGCTAACGAGGGGCGACAAGGACGCCAGCCAGCCCTGGGAAAATCCCGAAACCGGCGCCCGCGGCTCGGTGACGCCGTTGGCCCAGGCCTATTCCTCCGACGGTCGGACCTGCCGCGATTTTCTGGCCAGCTACGTCAATGGCCATTCGGAAAGCTGGCTGCAGGGCGCCGCCTGCCAGATCGGCCATGGCCAATGGGAAATCCATACGCTGAAACCTTGGAGGCAGAGCTGAACCGGCGATGCCCAAGCTTTGCGTTGGATCGCGTTCTAAACTATTGAGAGGCTGCGTGATCGCCTCTCGCTCAACCGCCCGGATCACGCCCGTTGCAAAAATGCCACGAAGACCCCAAATGAAATTTCAGGCGGGCGCTTCGCCCGAGCTTTAACATTTGATGATTTCCCTTGAAGGAGACCTGACGGATGCGCGACCCCTATGAGGTCTTGGGGGTGCCGCGGGGCGCCAGCGCTGCGGCGATCAAGAGCGCCTATCGCAAACTTGCCAAGAAGCATCACCCCGACAGCAACAAGAACGATCCGAAGGCCGCGGCCCGCTTTTCCGAAATCAATTCGGCCCACGAGATCGTCGGCGACCCGGACAAGCGCAAGCAGTTCGACCGCGGCGAAATCGACGCCGAGGGCAAGCCGCGCTTCCAGGGCTTTCCAGGTGGCGGCGACCCGCGCGGGCGGGCCGGCGGCTTCGAGACCCATACGTTCCGTAGCGGTGGTGCTGGCGGCTTTGGCGGCGGTTTTGAGGACATCCTCAACAGCATGTTCGGCGCTGCCGCGGCGCGCGGGCCGCGTGGCGGAGCAGGCCCGGGCGGCAGCGCCTTCGAGTTCGACCCCGGCAGCATTGCGCTCGACCTCGATCTTTCCGTCTCCATGACGGTGTCGCTGGAGGAGGCGGTCAAGGGCGGCGAGAAGCGGGTGCGCCTTCCCTCCGGCAAGGAGCTCAACGTCAAGATTCCGGCCGGCGTAGTGGCCGGCCAGCAGATCCGGCTGAAGGGGCAGGGTGAGACCGCGCACGGACATCCGCCCGGCGATCTCCTGATCACCGTGAACATCGCGCCGCATCCGTTCTTCAAGGTCGACGGCAGCGATCTGCGCCTTGACCTGCCCATCACACTGTATGAGGCGGTGCTCGGCGGCAAGGTTCGCGTGCCGACGCTTGGCAGCGCGGTCGAGCTGTCGATCCCGAAGAACACCTCAAGCGGCAGGACATTTCGGCTGAAAGGCAAAGGCCTGCCGAAAGCGGCCGGCAGCGGCGACTTGTTTGTCATCATCCGCATCATGCTGCCGGACGGGAACGATGCGGAGCTGGAAACGTTGATGCAGAAATGGCACGACGCACATCCCTATAATCCGCGCCGAGATCTCGCGTGATTGCGGGCATCATATAATTGCCGGCGTCATATAAAAGTGCGGCCTCGACCTGAGGGACCAGCGCGGTACAAAACCCCAGGCGAGGCCGCTTGCGTCGATCGGCGGATCGAGCGCGCCACAACTTTTCGTGAGCACCTGGAGCGATATTGAGACGCGTCCATGTTCCAATTTCAGATTCTTAATGTCCGAATTTGGACGACCCGTCTCCTCCCAAATCGATGCGCCGCTCAGCCGCCTCGTTGCCACCCGCCCTTTTTCACGGCTTTTTCGGTTTGGTCGTAGACCAGCCGCGCCACCTGATTCAGCCGCTCCTTGTTGTCGGAAGGGCCGCTCAGCACATAGCCGACGTCATCTTCGGACCAGTACATCGCGCCCGAATTTTCGGCAGCGGTGTAGCGCATCTGCGCGGTTCCGGTTTTCGACCTTGAGGCGTAAAGCGTGTAGCGCTCGCCCGATGGGCTCTCATACATCAGGAATGACGCGGGTCCCGAGGGGCCGGGCAACAGCCGCCCTCCGACGAGCTTGAGCCCGGTCGTATCCAATTCCGGCGCATGGACGTCCCAGCCGCAACGCTTGGTCAGCCAGGTTTGCAGATGCGCGCGTTCGCTGCCGGGCACCTCGACCGGATGGCGAACCTCGACGATGTAAAGCCGGTGCGCGTCAAGCGCATCCAACGCCAGATTCATGATCGCCGAGGGTGAATCCGTCGTGCCGCGTGCAAGCCAGCCGACGCCACCTCCGCCGATGAAAGCAAGAAGGGTTGCGGCGATCGCGCCGTACATCCAGTTTCGTGGCCGCCGCACCAGCCGCTCGATTTCGAGCCGCTTCGGCACTACTTCGTCGGCGACCGAATCGTAGCGCGCGTGCAACGCCTCCGCCATTTCGCGCCAGGCTCTCACCCGCGCCGCATCGTCATGATGGGTGGCGAGCCAGGCTTCGACATCGCCGCGACGCTCTGTCGGCAATTCATTGTCGACATAGGCATGAAGTTCGTCTTCGGTGACGGGAATCTTTGGATTGGTCATGGTCGTTGTCTCTTCTCGTTCGAAAACTTGCTGGCCGCCTTCCGTTCTCCCCCACGGAAGGACGACTTCGTCTGCAATCCGGTCACCCCAATAAACTCAGCCAAAAACCGCTCATGTAAAAACTGCTCACGCATCAAGTTCGCCGTCATTTCACTCTCCGCAATGCCGGGCGCTCGCCCTCGAGTACGCTCTTGACGTGGGCGCGCGCGCGCGCCAGGCGTGACATCACGGTGCCGATCGGTACGCCCTGAATGTCGGCGACCTCGCGGTAGCTCAATCCCTCCAGCATGACGAGCAGCAGCACTGCGCGCTGCTCCTCAACCAACGTCGCCAGCGCCTTGGCGATGTCGCGGCTTTCGGCTTCCGTGCCGCTTGCATCGGGATTGTTCTCGAGCAGCGGCATGAATTGCGGTCGTCGGGCCAGCGATCGCCGCCTGTTCTTGTTGAGATTGGTCAGGATAGTGTAGAGCCAGCTCCTGACGTCGCCTCCAAGAAACAGCCGTTCCGAACGCAGTGCCCGCACCAACGTATCCTGTACCAGATCGTCGGCCACGTCGGCATCGCGCGTGAGCGCCCGCGCATACCGGCGCAGCGCTGGTATCATGGCTTCGACGCTTTCGCGAAACGCTGTCATTACGCTCCCAGGGTTTTCCCACGGGGGTCGGTCGACCGGCGTTTGGTACCGGGCGTCCTGAACGCCACATCCAACTAACACCGAAATAAAGCGGTTATTCCGCCCGCCAAGGTTGCGCACCAAACGCGGCCAACCTCGGCGATTGGGGCTGTACCGGCCGAGGAGGCTAGTGTACCTCGAAACCGGGCGTGGTTCACCGGGGCTAGCTCGATTGGAAACCGGATGACGCAAAATTCAGGTTTGATGAATGGCAAGCGTGGGGTGATCCTCGGCGTCGCCAACAACCGCTCGATTGCCTGGGGCATCGCCAAGGCCTGCCACGCGGCGGGTGCGCAAATCGCCTTGACCTGGCAGGGCGACGCCCTGAAAAAGCGGGTCGAGCCACTCGCCAGGGAGCTCCACGGTATCCTGCTCGGGCATTGCGACGTCACCGATCCCGCCACCATCGACGCGGTGTTTGAGGTAGCGAAGGAGAAATGGGGCAAGATCGATTTCGTCGTGCACGCGATCGCCTTCTCCGACAAGGATCAACTCGACGGCCGCTATCTGGAGACCACGGCAGACAATTTCTCGAAGACCATGCTGATCAGTTGCTATTCGCTGACCGCGATCGCCCAGCGCGCCGAAAAGCTTCTGGTCGACGGCGGTTCGATCCTGACGCTGACCTACTACGGCGCCGAGAAGTGGATGCCGCATTACAACGTGATGGGCGTGGCCAAGGCGGCGCTGGAGGCGAGCGTGCGCTATCTCGCGGCCGATCTCGGCGAGAAAAACATCCGCGTCAACGCCATCTCGGCGGGTCCGATCAAGACGCTGGCGGCCTCCGGCATCGGCGATTTTCGCTACATCCTGAAATGGAACGAATACAATGCCCCGATGCGCCGTACCGTCACGATCGAGGAGGTCGGCGACAGCGCGCTGTATCTGTTGTCCGACCTGTCGCGCGGCGTCACCGGCGAAGTACATCACGTGGACTCCGGCTATCACGTCGTCGGCATGAAGCGGCCGGATGCGCCCGATATTTCGCTGAGTAACGCTTTAAGCAAGGAGTAGCCGGTAGCTGCGATGTCCGCGCCGACCCTCTATTACATCCGCCATGGCGAGACCGAGTGGAATGTGCAGGGAAGGCTGCAGGGGGTGCTGGATGTCCCGCTCGACGATCTCGGCCGCACACAGTCGGTCGGCGCGGGGTACATCCTCGCCAGCCTCTTGGCGCGCGATGGGCGCAGCGCGACATCGTTGAAGTTCGTCGCAAGCCCGCTCGGCCGGGCGCGCCAGACCATGGAATTGGTGCGCGATGTCTTGAAGCTTGCTCCCGATGATTACGCCATCGACGACCGCTTGCGCGAGATCGGCTACGGCCAATGGGAAGGCTCGACGCTGGCGGAAGCGCAGGCCCGGGATCCCGATCTATTCGCCCGGCGCCAGGCCAATAAATGGACGGTGTCGGCGCCGGGCGGAGAGACCTATGTTTCGGTGCAGGCGCGGGTGAGCGACTGGTATCATCAACTCGCGGCCGACACGGTGACGGTGGCCCACGGCGGCACCGCGCGGGCGCTGATGGTGGCGCTCGGCCTGGAGACGCCGGAGAGTGCTGCCGACCTTCTTGTCGAGCAGGGCGTGGTCTACGTGTTCGGGGACGGGGACTTGCGAAAGTATGGTTAAGGGCTTCAATTCCCCTCTCCGGCGCTTGCGGGGCAGGGTTAGGGCGGGGGCGAGTCACAAGCTCTTGCGCTAGCCGTTCCCCCACCCCAGCCCTCCCCCGCAAGCGGGAGAGGGAGTACAGAGCGCGTGCCGCGCCAGTGTACTTAAATCTCATTATTTGACCGATTGAGCCGGTCGGTTATGTTGACATCCAACGTTGATGATAAATGTCAACGCGGGCGAACGAGCGCGAAAAGCCAAATGTCCTTCAACACCTTCGGCCACATGTTCCGGGTCACGACCTTCGGCGAAAGCCACGGGGTTGCGATCGGCTGCGTGGTCGATGGCTGCCCGCCGCTGTTGCCGCTGGCCGTTGACGACATCCAGCGCGATCTCGATCGCCGCCGTCCCGGGCAGTCGCGCTTCACCACGCAGCGCCAGGAGGCGGATGCGGTCAAAATTCTCTCCGGCGTGATGGCGCATCCCGAGACCGGCGAGCAGGTCACCACCGGCACGCCGATCGGGCTTCTGATCGAGAACACCGATCAGCGCTCGAAGGACTATTCCGACATCAAGGACAAGTTCCGCCCCGGTCACGCCGATTACACCTATGAGGCCAAATACGGCCTGCGCGATTATCGCGGCGGCGGGCGCTCGTCGGCGCGCGAGACCGCGATGCGGGTCGCCGCCGGCGCGATCGCGCGAAAAATCTTAGCCGGCATCCGCGTGCGGGCTGCGCTGGTGCAGATGGGGCCGCACAAGATCGACCGTTCGAAATGGGATTGGGACGAGATCGCGCGCAACCCGTTCTTCTGCCCCGACAAGGACAAGGCCAAATTCTTCGAGGACTATCTCGATGACATCCGCAAGAAGGGCTCCTCGATCGGCGCGGTGATCGAGGTGGTCGCCGAGGGCGTGCCGGCCGGATGGGGCGCGCCGATCTACGGCAAGCTGGATGCCGATCTCGCGGCGGCCATGATGAGCATCAACGCGGTGAAGGGCGTCGAGATCGGTGCCGGTTTTGGCGCGGCGGAATTGTCGGGCGAGGAAAACGCCGACGAGATGCGGATGGGCAATCAGGGCGTCACGTTCCTCTCCAACCATGCCGGCGGCATTCTGGGCGGCATCTCCACCGGCCAGCCGGTGGTGGCGCGATTTGCGGTGAAGCCGACGTCTTCGATCCTGTCGCCGCGCCGCACGGTGGATCGCAAGGGCGGTGAGACCGAAATCGTCACCAAAGGCCGCCACGACCCCTGTGTCGGCATCCGCGCGGTGCCGGTCGGCGAAGCCATGATGGCCTGCGTGCTCGCCGATCATTTGTTGCGCCATCGCGGGCAAGTCGGCGGTTAGCCGGAGAAAGGGAAATCCATGGCCACTTCATTCGTCCGCGCCCTGATTGGCCTGTTCGCAATCTCGAGCGCCGTCCTTTCATTGGAAGAAGCCAAGGCCGAGGGCATCTTCCGCACTGAAATCTATCCGGTGCAGACAGTCACGCTGGGCACGGTCGATTTCCTGCTCGGCAAGAACGACGGCAAGCCGACGACGATCGCGGGGACTTTGCGAATACCAAAGCCGGGAGCGGACCGGCTGCCGGCCGTCGTCCTCGTCCACGGCTCGGGCGGCGTCGGCTTCAATTCCGGAATGTGGGAAGACGAACTGAACAAGGCCGGCTTTGCCACCTTTGTCATCGACAGTTTCACCGGCCGCGGCATCAACAATACCATTGTCGATCAATCGCAGCTTTCGTCTTACGCGATGATGAACGACGTCTTTGCCGCGCTCGGCATGCTTGCCAAGCATCCGCGCATCGATCCCGGCAAGATTGCGGTGATGGGCTTCTCCAAGGGCGCTGTCCCCTCGCTTTACGCCAGCATGATGCGTTTCCAGAAGGCCTACGCGCCGGAGGGCGCAAGCTTCGCCGCCTATATCGGTTTCTACACGCCCTGCAACGTCGCCTTGATCGACGACGAAAAGGTCTCTGCCAAGCCGATCCGGCTCTATCACGGGATAGCCGACGACTGGGTGCCGGTCGGCCCATGCCGCGATTACGTCGCGCGGCTGAAAAAGGCCGGTGCCGATGCAAGCCTGGTCGAATATCCCGGCGCCTATCATATTTTTGACTTCCAGAATATCCCGGGCACGATGCGTCTGCCGCAGGCGCTGACGGCGCGCAATTGCCGATTCGAGGAAAAGCAGCCGGGCGCGATCGTCAACAGCGATACCGGCCAGCCTGCCTCTGCCAACGACGCCTGCATCGAACGCGGCGCTACGATCGCCTATAATGCCGAAGCGACCGGCGCCGCGCGCAAGGACGTCGTGGAGTTTCTGAGCAAGCTGTTCAACAAGTAGCCGAAAAACGAGCGCAGCCGGGGTGAGTCCCGAGGGCCCTTCTCTACGCAGCTCGAGGAATCCTGCGGTCATCACGACAACTTAATCGGTTGCGCGAAAGAGTCCGATTACAGGCTTCGCAGCGACGCAAGCCGCTTCACAATTTGTAGGGCATGCGGACGCCCGGATCGTCGGCTGCGAAATCCCTGGTATTTCGCGTGACCAGCAGCATCCCGCGTATCTGTGCCGTCGCCCAGATAACGGCGTCGGGCAATTTGATGTGGTGGTCGCGGCGGAGGTCGACGGCGCGCTCTGCAATCTCGCCATCGAGCGCGATGACATCGAAGCTACCGAGAAAGCTGCGCGTCGCGCGTTCGACATCGCCGGCAGCGCCAACCATCACCTCCATCCACGTGATGATGCTAACGGCCTTTTCCCGGTAGCGCCGAAGTTCAATGCGGGCCTTGGGAACGGCATTGAGGTAGTCGACGAGAATGTTTGTGTCGAACAGCGCTTTCACCATTCGCGGCGCACTTTTTCCTGATAGGCAAGGCCGTCGACCTTGCGTTTGCCCCAGAGGCCGAAGGCCTCGCCTTCCTGTGTGTCATGTCGCTTCTGGAGATAGTCGTCGATTGCCTGGCGGATCAACGCCGCGCGCGATCGTTTTTCCTTTTTCGACAACTCATCCAATGCATCAATCTGCGTGTCGCCGAGGTCAACAAGTGTTCTCATAGCTTGGCCACCTGATATATGATATCATCATCATATATCATCTCTTGAGAAAATTCAACTCCGGCTCTTGAGTTCCTGCCGTTATCGCCTGCGGCCGCCGCATCGGCGCGCAGCTTCAAAAAAACTACCTCTTTCGGGAACGTCGTGAGACATAATCGGCGCCGTGCCGCTGCATATCGCGTTGACTCCGAGAATGCTTCCCGCCGGCATTTCCAATTGCTCTTTACCATCGCAGACGATCACGAGCGTCCTTCGGAAAACAGCGTTGCTGCCATCAAAGCTCACGGCGTCGCATAGGAAGGGCGCGCGCGGCGAAAGCGAGTACCTTTGTCCCTGCGCGTGGGCTTGCGTGCAGGCCAAAAGTAGACCCGTCGCGATCACCCACCTTTCGATCGCTGGAGTCCACCGGACGGGTCGATTGGTCGGAATCAAAGCTTGGTGGACGCGCGGGAAAGAAGTTTCCAGTCCGTGCCTTGTTTCTGCCAGTTCATCAGGACGTGCAGGTTGGTGTTGGTTTTCTTGCCGTCGGCGGCGGCCTGACCTTCGCCCACCCAGTGGAACCGGACGATCGCCGCGGGACCGACCACGCGTACGCTGACGTCCTGGTAAGCGAGCGACAGGAATTTGGTTTTTCCGTCGGTGGCATTGGCAACGAATGTCGCCTTGTCCTCGATCCTTCCGTCCGAGTGGCTGTAGCTGAGCTCCACGGCGCAGAGCCCTTCCAACGTTTTGGCGTCGGCGGCGAATTGGGCCGCGCGGAAGGCCTCGACGTTCTTGGCGACGGCGTCTTCATCCGCGCCCGCGAAGGCGGGGAGGGCTCCCAAAAGACCAAGCGCAATCATTGGCAAGGCCAGCTGGCGACGATCGATATTCATTGTTTCCTCCGTTGATTTATTAATTAATGGAGGCAGTCTTGCAGTCACTCTCCCCTTTGTCGAGCGTTTTGCCTTGCGTGGACCCCGCGTGCGCGGGGCGCGACGCGCCGAATTTGACCTCTCCAAGCCGCCTTGACCCCCCGCAGCTTGCGCCGCAATGTGCCCGCCATGAACACGCGCGATTTGCAGAAGCTGACCGAATGGCTGATCGACGGGGCTAGGTCCGCGCCCAATCCCCAGCGCATGATGGCTGAGACCTGCGAGCGCCTGGTCGCGGCGGGCCTGCCGCTCTGGCGGGTCGGCGTGTTCGTTCGGACGCTGCACCCGGAAATCATTGGGCTCAATTTCATCTGGCGGCCGGGAGCGGAAGTCGCCACCGGCAGCGTCGGCTACGACATGCTGGACTCGCCGGAATATCGAAACAGCCCGCTCGCAATCGTGTTCAATGAGGGGCGGGAAGTCAGAGCGCTGATTGACGGTCCCGACGCCAACATGTTTCCGTTCCTTGACGACATGCGCGCCGAGGGCGTCACCGATTATATCGCGCTGCCGGTTCAGCAAATCGACCGCTCGGTTCACGCGTCGAGCTGGACCACCAGGCAGCCTGGCGGCTTCACCGATGCGCAGCTCAACGCCCTGCGGTCGCTGATACCGGCGCTGTCACGGGTCATCGAGATCGCCCGCATGCGCCGGACCGCTTCGAACCTGCTCGACATCTATGTCGGCAACCGGGCCGGCGAGAGGATCATGGGTGGGCAGATCAGGCGCGGCCATGCCGAAACCATGGATGCGGCGATCTGGCTGTCGGACTTGCGCGGCTTCACCGCGCTGTCAGACCGGCTGCCGGCCGAGACCGTTGTCGAAATCCTCAATCAATATTTCGACTGTCAGGTGTCGGCGATCAGGACCCATGGCGGGGAAGTCCTGAAGTTCATGGGCGACGGGCTGCTCGCGGTGTTTCCGATCGACGAGTATGTCGGCGACGTGACAAAGGTCTGCGCGCAGGCGCTCGAAGCCGCCAGAGAGTCGCGCGCCAATGTCGAGGCCATGCAATTTCCGATCGGCGATGCCGTCGAACGTTTCCGCTTCGGCGTCGCCTTGCATTTGGGCCGGATTCTTTTTGGCAATATCGGCGGCGGCAACCGGCTCGACTTCACCTGCATCGGGCCTGCCGTCAATCTCGCCGCGCGGCTGGAGAAGATGGCGAGCCGCCTGCATCGCATCGTGGTGGCGTCGGCGGCGTTTGCGGACGCCTGTCCGGACCGCTGGAAGGATTTGGGCGAGTTTCCGATTGCGGGATTTTCGAAGACCGAGCGCGTCTACGGCCTGCTCGACGAGACGCCGGGCGCTGACGCGCCTCGGCCACCCGCTCACTCCTCCGGTTCGGTGGTGAACAGCAGCGGATAGCCCTTGGCGCGGCCGGCGTCGGTGGCGCGCGTCGCCTTGGTTTCCGCGACGTCCTTGGTGAAGACGGCGACCACGCATACGCCGAGACGGTGCGCAGTGATCATGACCTTGTGGGCCTGGTCCTCGGTCATGCGGAATTCCGCCTTCAGCACCGAGACGACGAACTCGCGCGGCGTGTAGTCATCGTTGAGCAGGATGACCTTGTGCAGCCGCGGGCGTTCGGTCTTGGTCTTGACCTTGGTCTTCGGCTTGGTGACAGCTTCGATCATTGCAGCCAGCACCTCCTGGCTTCTTCATTACTCGGAATTTTTGTCCGTCATTCCGGGTTCGATGCTTCGCATCGCCCCGGAATGACGGCGGATGGTTCGATTCACTCTCACTAAAAGAATACAGCCTCGGGGCCTGGTATGGAACCGGCGGACTTCACAATCGCATCATTGCAGGGGCGGAACGCTGCGCAGATATGCGATGATGTCGGCGAGGTCGGTTGCTTTCAGCCGGGCATAATAGTCATAGGCCATCGGCGGTTTGAGCATCCGCCCGTCGCGGCCGACGCCCTCGGTGATGGCGCGGGCAATTTCCCGGTCGCTCCAGGCGCCGATGCCGGCGGTCGGGTGTGAGGTGATGTTGGAGGCGGTGCTGCCCGGCGTTCCCTCCGGCGAGCCTTCGCGTGCCGGAAAGACCCTGCCGCCGCGGCCCAACCCGGTCCTGAAATCGGAAACACCTTTCGACCATGCTGAGTGGCACTCCATGCAATGGCCGATGGCGACGAGATAGGCGCCGCGCCTGACCGGATCGGCGAACGCAGCGCGGCCAAATCCGGCTTCGGCATCGGGGTAGGGATCGCGGTGCACCGCGGCCTTGTAGACGGGATCGGCGACTGCGTTGCGGACGGGCTTCACCGCGCGCAGATAGGCGACGATAGCATCGAGATCGTCCGGCAACAGCGCCTTGTAGAAATTCGCCGGCATGATGGCCGCGAGCGCCACGCCAGGCAGGCGGCCGTGGTTCGGGCGCACGCCCTCGACCAGCGCGCGCTTGATCTCGGCGTCGCTCCAGCTTCCGATTCCGGTTTCGCGGTCGGGCGTGATGTTCGACGCTGTGGCGATAAAAGCCGGCGTGTTGAAGGTCAGGCCGCCGGAGAACGCCTTGTCCTTGATCAACTGGCCGTTCGCGTCGCGCGGCGAATGGCAATTGCCGCAGGCCATGATCGAGTTGACGAGATATTCGCCGCGTTCGGCCGGAGATTCCGCATCCGCGGCCGCCGAAATCGCCAGAAGCCACAAGCTACACGTAAAACAGAACCGCAACATGACACCCCCCAATGATCGAAGGGCGCTATATGGCACGAGAAATAGTTGCCGCAAAATCGGCGGCTTCGCCGCGGGTAGCGGCAAGCCCTCCCGCAAGATGCGGCGGAGTTGGGTGCGGCAGGTTTGCGGCTAACTCGAAAGTGAACGTCAGCGCGTGTTCCTGCTTTCCGTTCCACGCATTGCATGTCAACATCGCTGAACTTGTCGGGAGGGCCGCTGATGCGCTGGTATGTCTCGATCGGGGCGTTGCTTGTTGCGGGAGCGATCGCCGGAGGTGGTGTCACCGGCATTGCCGCGCCGAACGCGGTCAACCAGCCGGGCGCAGGATCGGCGGAAAAGGAAAGCGCGGCGGTCGACGTCGAACTCGTGCTCGCGGTCGATGTCTCCTATTCGATGGATCTCGACGAGCTCGCGGTGCAGCGCGAGGGTTACGCGCAGGCGATCGTTTCAAAGGAATTCTTGCAGGCGCTCAAGAGCCTCCCGAACGGCAAAATCGCGATCACCTATTTCGAATGGGCGGCTTCGAGCGATCAGAAGATCATCATCCCCTGGCGGGTGATCGATGGCCCGGAGACGGCGGACGCAGTCGCCGACGAAATCCTCAAAACGCCGATCCGACGGGCCTCGCGCACCTCAATTTCGGGTGCGATCTATTTTGCGCTACCGCTGTTCGAGGCCAATCCCTATCCCGGCTTGCGGCGGGTCATCGATATTTCCGGCGACGGCCCCAACAACAACGGCGCGCCCATCATCCCGGCGCGCGATGCGGCGCTCGCCAAGGGGATCACCATCAACGGCCTGCCGATCATGGTGAAGGAGCCGTCCTACTCGACGATGGATATCGAAAACCTCGACTGGTACTACGAGGACTGCGTGATCGGCGGTCCCGGTTCTTTCGTGGTGGCCATCAAGGATCGTGAAAAATTCAAGGAAGCGATCCGGACCAAGCTTCTGCTCGAGGTCGCCGGCCGCACGCCGGAGCGCCCCGTCGTTCCGGTCGC
>DATGGY010000095.1:0-16018 GCA_035308285.1 Bradyrhizobium sp.
GAAGACCGGTTTCTTTCACCCTTCATCGCCGCCGAGCGCGGCTATATCGACGACGTCATCATGCCGCATTCGACGCGGCGGCGGATCGCCCGCGCGCTGGCGATGTTGCGGAACAAGCAGGTCGAAATACCGATGAAGAAGCACGACAATTTGCCGTTGTGAGGCGCCGCGCCATGATCACGCTGTTCGCCTTCCTCCATCACCTCTGCGCCTTCACGCTGGTGTCGGCGGTCGCGATCGAGTTTGTGTTGATTCGCTCCGAGCTGAATTTGTCCTCGGTGCGCAGGCTTCAGGTCATCAATCGTTGCACTTCAAACGTGACTCTATCTCCCTGCGTTCGCAGGGACGACAGCAGAGTTTTTTAAATCTGAACGCCGAGTTCAGCGCGCATTCACCTCGAAGCTGCGACAGTCCCTGCATCTTTCGCAAAAACAGGGGACGCAAATTATGGAACGCCGGGATTTTCTGAAATTTGCCGTTGGACTTGTGGATGGGGCCGCCACGCTCGCAGCAAGCGCGCAGGCCGCGCCATTGCCGCCGGTTGCCGCGCCGAAGGGCGCCGATCGCGAAGGCGCTGAACCTGCGGTGGTTTCGCAAGCGGACGTCGATCGGCTGAAGCCGGAGGAGGTGCGCTGGGGCCATCACGGGCACTGGCACCGCCATCACGGCTGGTGGCATCGCCGCCATTGGCATCGTCGTCACTGGCGCGGCCGCTACTGACACCTGGGCGAATGCCGTTTGCCTATTTCGCCAGAAACGCCAGCATCAGCTCGTTGAATTTGGCGGGGGCGTCGAGAAACACCAGATGCCCGGCATTGACGATCACCTCGGCTCTCGCATGGGGCATTTTCGCCGCGAGCGCTTTGGCGAGTTCGGCGTTTTGGCCCATCTTCGGCCGTAAGCTTTCCGGCGCATTCGGCTTGCCCGGGGCGTTGTGGTCGTCGGCGCCCATAATGAACAGCGTCGGTTCCGTGATTAGCGGAATTTCGTACACTACGGGCTCCCGGTAGATCATTTGCGCCGAGCTAACGAAAGCGCGCAGCCAGCGCGGATATTCCGCGGAGCCCTTGATATTGAAACGCGCGTCGATGAACGGTGTGATCTGGTCCGGCGGTATCTTGGGCGAATAATTATTCTCGAGCTGCTTGCGATAGCCTTCGGCGGTGAGCTTGTCCTCATTCTCGAGGATCTTTTCGGTCGGCGTCGGTGGCACATAGATCCGGTAGTCTTCAAGACCGATAGGAGCGGCGAGCACGAGATGATTGAGCCGGTCCGGGACGGCGCGCGCGATCCGCACGCCCAACATGCCGCCGAGTGAATGGGCAACAATGTCGACTTTCGCGATTCCGAGATGATCGAGCAGCGCAATGGTGTTGCGCGCCAGCGTGTCGAAGTGGAGTTCGCCCGAAGGTTTTGAGGATTTGCCAAAGCCGATCTGGTCCGGCACCACCACGCGGTAACCCGCTTCAGTCAGCGTCTTGATCACGGGCGCCCAATAGCTCGCGGGGAAATTGCGCCCATGCAGCAGCACGACGACGCGGCCGTTCGGCTGCGAAGGCGCAACATCCATATAGGCCATGCGAAGCTGCTCGCCGTCGTTGATAAGCGGCAGCAGATTTACGGGGTAGGGGTAAGCGTGTCCCTCAAGTCCGATGCCGTAGGGCTCGCGCGGTTCCGCAGCCGAGGCGGCCATGAACGATTGGGCGAAGACGATCGCTGCGGCGATCGCGAAGAGAATTCGTCGCATGGGATGAGGCCTGACGTTTTTGTTCATCATTCCTGGGCAGTAGCGCGAAGCGCGTCTTCGCGCCAGATGTCCCGCGTCCACAGCGCCAATGAACGGCGCCGCCGCCGGGCCCCGTTATCGGGAACGACTGGCGAGCGAGTACAATTGCCCCCGAATAGGTTTGCCCTCAGTTAGGAGGCAACCCATGCCATATCCTATCGACATTGACGACGAGCACAACAATGCCATCCGTGCCGAAATGCCATCCGTGCCGAAATCGGCGAGTCGATCGGGGTCGCAACGGACGGGAAAGCTTGAGCAAGGCGCGAACGGTCAAACCGGCGGATTTTGTCACCCCGTTCGTAGCAGGCGCGGCAAGTGCTCGGCCTCCGCCGGGTCTCCAAACAACGCCGCAAACCGCTTTTCGCCGTTGCGGCTGAAATTGACCACGCGGCTGCCCGGCGTCAGATCGCGCGCCGCCCATTTCAATTCGGTGAAGCGCTTCATCAAAGCCGCGCCGAGGGTGCCGGCGAGGTGATGGCGCCGCTCGCTCCAGTCGAGACAGACCTTGCATACCGGGCGGCGCGGATGGGCGAGCATCGCGGCGTCGATCTGCAGGCTCTTGGCGATGAAGCGCTCGCCCTCGGAGGTCAGTTCGATGTCGTGCCTGTGTTGGCGCACCAGCTTTTGCCGTTTCATGCTGTCGAGCATCTGCACGCCGAGGTCGCCGGCGAGATGATCGTAGCAAATCCGCGCCCGGCGCAGCGCCGGATCCTTCGGCCCGGTGCGTACACGCATGTGGCCGGCCCGGGCGGCAAGCCCCGCAAGGCCCTCGAGCACGCCGGCGACATCAGGATCGGCGAGGCGATAATAGCGGTGGCGGCCCTGTTTCTCCTGTTCGATCAGGCCGCCGGCCTCGAGCTTGGCCAGATGGGAACTCGCGGTCTGCGGCGTGATGCCGGCCTGGTGCGCCAATTCGCTTGCGGTCAGCGCGTGGCCGGTCATCAGCGCGGTGAGCATGTTGGCGCGGGCGGGGTCGCCGACCAGCGAGGCGACCATGGCGATGTCTGGACCTGCTTTCATTGTTCGATCGTAGCCGAAGCATTTGTGCAGATCAAGGGAGTATTGTTGAGTTCTGGCTGCGGTGCTCAGGTTCGTCGTTGCGAGCCAACGGGTCGCGCGACTGCGCGCCCGATGACAGGCTCCGCGAAGCAATCCATGGCTCCCGCGGAGGGATGGATTGCTTCGTCGCTGTCGCTCCCTTGCGCAAACGCCTTGCGTTTGTCGCAGGCAATGACGGCAAACGTCGGAGGTTCAAAATGGCCGTCACCGTTTTCATCCGTTACCAGCTTGACCCATTCAAACGCGCAATGTTCGAGGAATATGCGCGAAACTGGCTCTCCATCATTCCCCGCTGCGGCGGCGATCTCTTCGGTTACTGGATGCCGCACGAGGGCACCAACAACATCGGCTTTGCGCTGATTTCCTTCGAAAGCCTCGCGGCTTACGAAAGCTACCGCGCGCGGCTTCGCACCGACAAGGAGGCGATGGCCAATTTTGGCTTCGCGGAAGAAAATAAATTCATCCTTGCCGAGGAGCGAACGTTTTTGCGCAAGGTGGTTGCGTAGCGCGCAATGGCGCGGGCTAGCGCGTGGCACTATTATTGCGGCCCAAAAGCGTCCAGAGCAGGAGAAGAGACATGCCGATCGGCCCAGGCGACAAGCGCGCGACGTTCCGTAAGTTGCACGAGGCCGGCTGCTTCGTGCTGCCCAATCCCTTCGACGTCGGAAGCGCCAAGGCGCTGGCGCTGATGGGCTTCAAGGCGTTGGCCTCGACCAGCGCGGGCTTTGCGTGGACCATCGGAAAGGCTGATAACCACGTCACGCTCGACGAGATCTGCGCGCATCTTGCCGCGCTTTGCGCCGCCGTCGAGCTGCCCGTCAACGCCGATTTCGAGGGCGGCTTTGCGGTTGAACCCGAAAAGGTCGCCGCCAACGTAGCGCGCGGTGTTACGACCGGCGTCGCCGGGCTCTCGATCGAGGATTCCACCGGGGATACCTCAAGGCCGCTGTTTGACCGCGCGCTTGCGATCGAGCGGATCAAGGCGGCGCGCGCGGCGATCGATGCCGACAAAAGCGGGGTCTTGCTAACCGGCCGTTGCGAGGGCTTTCTGGTCGGCAAGAGCGACCTGAATATGGTGATCGACCGGCTGTGCGCCTATTCGGACGCCGGCGCCGAATGCCTTTACGCACCCGGCATCAAGACCAGCGAGCAAATATCGGCGGTCGTGAAGGCGGTGGCGCCAAAACCGGTCAATCTCCTGATCGGGGCGTCCGGCCTGTCGGTCGCGCAAGCCGCCGATCTCGGCGTGCGGCGGATCAGCGTCGGCGGCTCGCTGGCGCGCACGGCCTGGGCCGGATTCATGCGCGCGGCGCGCGAGATGGCAGAGCAGGGGACCTTTACGGAATTGAGCAAGGGCCACCCCGGCATCGAGTTGAACAAGATGTTCGGCTGACGGGCCATCAAAGCGCACGAATATCGCACAACGGACCAGGTTGAGTCCGTTGAGCGATCGATCGACTTGCCTGGCGCGAGCCGCGCCTACTTGCTCGCCGGCGCGTTGTTGGCAGGTGCGGCGGGAGAGGGTGCTGCACCTGTGGTCATTCCCGGACCGGTATTGCCGCGCGGGGCCGCGTCACGCATTCCCGAAGGTGACGAGGCCGGCGTGGTGTTCTGAGCTGTGGCCGGCGCGGGCTTTTGTGCCGTCGAAGAAGCGCCGTTCTGGTGCACCGAGGAGTTGTTCAATCCGTAGAACAGCGCTCCCAGCACCACGGCGGCGCCGATCGCGAATAGCGCGATCTTGCCGCTGCTGGCGGGGAGTTCTGGATCGGCCTGCGATTCCATCTTGAGCCGATCGCGACGATAAGGCGCATCGGCGTCGGACTCAGGACGCGTGGTGGGATCGATGGTCCGGTACGGATCGTCGTCGGCACGAATGGGATCGTCAGCACGATAGTGGTTGCTGGGCTTGCGTTGGTTGGCCATGGCGGGCTCCTTCTCATCTATCCCGCGTCAACGGCCGGTGCGTGAGGGGGGTTCCGAAATGGGCGCCGCTTTCCCAACGGTCAACTTCTTCACAATGGAACCCGCGAGGTAAGTTCCTATTCACTGCGTGAGGTTGAGTTGTGGAACCTGCTTCCGTGGTGTTTCTGTTTTGCACCGTGCTGTCGCTTGCGGCGCTGGCGGCACAAGCCATAACGGCGGCGTTTGCGAGGAGAATGCGTAAAACAAAGAGATCATATCATGGTGCGATTCGACCTAATCGCATCATGAATATAGCAGGGTGCTCACCGCCGCGCCTTGGCCACTTGCGCCGGCGTGACCGCGGGCGCGGCGTTGCCCCAGGCGTTGCGGATGTAGGTGGTGACGTCGGCGATCTCCTGATCCGACATTTTATTGGCGTAAGGCGGCATCGATCCGGTGTTGGGCGCGCGCGGCGTCGTCATGGTTTCGGCGCCGTCGAGCATGATCCGCAGCGTGCTCGAGGGATTGGCGGACAACAAATTCGGATTTCCCGGCAGCGGCGGGTAAATGCGCGGCGCGCCGCTGCCGTCAATCTCGTGACAGGCGATGCACGCGCCCTTATATAACTTCTCGCCATCCGCCATTTGCGCCGGCGGCGGCGGCGAAACCGCAGGTTCAGGTTTGCCGGGCGGAAGATCCTTCAGATAGACCGCGATCGCGCGCGCGTCCGCATCGCCGAGGTGCGAGGTCGACTTGCGCACGACCTCGGCCATCGGCCCTCCGGCATTGCTCCTGCCGTTGCGGCCGCTTTGCAGATATTCGGCGATATCCTCCACGCTCCACGATTTTAAGCCACTTCGTTCGGCGCCATCGAGCCGGGGGGCGAACCAGCCGTCAACCAAGCCACCGCCAAATCTCTCGCCGCGTCTCTCGGCGCCGAGGAAATTCTTCGGCGTGTGGCAGCCGCCGCAATGGGCCGCGCCTTCGACCAGATAGCCACCGCGGTTCCATTCCGCGCTTTTGTTCTGGTCGGGCTCGAATATGCCTGGCCGGAAGAAGAGCGCGTTCCAAACGCGCATCAGCACGCGATAGTTCAACGGCCAGCGCAATTGCGCCGGCGGCGGCGTATTTTGCACCGGCGCGAGCGTGTCGAGATAGGCCCGGATCGCCAGCACATCGGGCTTGGTCAGTTTTGTGAAATGGGGATAGGGAAACGCCGGGTAATAGCGCGAGCCGTCAGGGTCGACGCCAAAATGCATCGCGCGAAAAAAATCGTCGTCGCTCCAGGCGCCGAGGCCGGTACCGCGGTCCGGGGTGAGGTTTGCCGAATAGACGCCGCCGAACGGGGTATCGATGCGTTTTCCCCCCGCAAACGGCTTGTCAGGATCGGCGGTGTGGCAGCTTGCGCAGTTGCCGGTATCCGTCAGCGCCTTGCCGCGGGCGATCGTCTCCTTTGATGGCTCTGCCCGGCCCGGCCCGAGGCTGAATGCAGTGCACAAAACTACGGTGACGAGAATCGCCCGCGCTCTGAATTGCCGTGCCTGCATCGATCGCTCTCCCAGGGGCTCCAGTATACGCGAAACCACGCCGCGAGCGTTAGGTCGTTTCGCGGCGGGATTTCGGCGCGACACAACCCGAAATCCGAACCCGCCCATGCCGGCACGAAATTGCGTTTTGTGCCTCGCGCCTCTTTCTGCCTCAGATTTGTGGTGCCCCCGGTCAAAAAACCGACATAGACTGGCTATGGCCGATCGGCGTGATTAGCTAAAAAGAGGCGACGGAGCCAAGGCTTTAGAGGGTGGAATGGGAATCAATCAAGGTCCGATCAATCTCGATCAGAAATACACCCAAGGGTCCGGCCACGTCTTCCTGACCGGGATACAGGCGCTGGTCCGCCTGCCGATGGCGCAAATCCGCCGCGATCGCGCCACGGGCCTCAACACGGCCGGTTTTATCAGCGGCTATCGCGGCTCGCCGCTCGGCGGCTATGACCAGCAACTGTTCGCCGCCCGAAAGCACCTCGAACAATACAACATCAAATTCCAGCCGGGCGTGAACGAAGACCTCGCCGCCACCGCGATCTGGGGCTCGCAGCAGCTCAACCTTTCGAAGGGCGCCAAGCACGACGGCGTGGTCGGCATCTGGTACGGCAAGGGCCCCGGCGTCGACCGCTGCGGCGACGTCTTCCGCCACGGCAATGCGGCGGGTTCGGCGAAAAACGGCGGCGTGCTGTGCCTTGCCGGCGACGACCACGGCGCGAAATCCTCCACCGTTCCCCATCAGTCGGACCACGCCTTCATCTCGGCGCTGATGCCCTATCTCTACCCCTCCAGCATCCATGAAATGATCGAGATGGGGTTGTTGGGGATCGCGATGTCGCGTTATTCCGGCTGCTGGGTCGGCATGAAGGTGATCACCGAAACCGTCGAGACCACGGCCGAGATCGACCTCACCGACGAGATGAAGCCGTTCGTCATCCCCGCCGATTTCGAGATGCCGCCGGGCGGCCTCAATCTGCGCTGGCCCGACGACCGCTACGACCAGGACCGCCGCCTGCAGGATTACAAGGGCTTTGCCGCGATCGCCTTTGCCCGCGCCAACAAGGTCAACCGCATTACCATGGATTCGCCGCACGCCCGCTTCGGCATCATGGCCTCCGGCAAGAGCTATGAAGACATCCGCCAGGCGCTGCGCGAGCTCGGCGTCACGCCCGAAGTTGCCGCCAAGATCGGTTTGCGGCTTTACAAGATCGGCATGCCATGGCCGCTGGAGCCGCAGGGGGTGCGCGAATTCGCGGTGGGGTTAGAGGAAATCTTCATTATCGAGGAACGCCGCGAGATCGTCGAGAATCAAGTCAAGCAGGAGTTGTTCAACTGGCGCGACGACGTCCGCCCCCGCATCGTCGGAAAGATGGACGAGCACGACAAGCGCTTCCTGCCCTTTGCCGAGGAATTGAGCGTTGCCTCGCTCGCAAGCTCGCTGACCGAGCGCCTGCTGCGGCTCAATCTCAATCCGGAGATTGCAGCTATGCTGCGCGCCAAGGCCGACTGGTTCAACGGCCGTCAGGCCACCCAGATGCAGGCGGTCTCGCCGATCACCCGCACGCCGTATTTCTGCTCGGGCTGCCCGCACAACACCTCGACCAAGGTGCCGGAAGGAAGCCGCGCCTTTGCCGGCATCGGCTGCCACTTCATGGCGCTGTGGATGGACCGCAACACCGAAACCTTCACCCACATGGGCGGGGAGGGCGTGCCCTGGGTCGGCGTTGCGCCCTTCACCAACGAGGAGCACGTCTTCGCCAATATCGGCGACGGCACCTATTTCCACTCCGGCAGCCTGGCGATCCGTCAGGCAATCGCCTCGAAAGCCAATATCACCTACAAGATCCTTTATAATGACGCGACCGCGATGACGGGCGGCCAGCATGTGGACGGCGAACTCTCGCCGCAGCAGATCACCTTCCAGCTTCACTCCGAAGGCATCCGCGATATCTATCTGGTCTCGGAAAATCCGGATGCATATCCTGCGTCCGACATCGCGCCGGGCACCAAGACCGCCCATCGCGACGAGCTCGATGCGGTCATGAAGACGCTGCGCCAGACGAAAGGCGCCTCGGCCATCGTCTTCGTGCAGACTTGTGCAGCCGAAAAGCGCCGCCGCCGCAAACGCGGCACCATGGAAGACCCGCCGCGCCGCCTCCTCATCAATCCCGCGGTTTGCGAAGGCTGCGGCGATTGCTCGGTGCAATCGAACTGCATCTCGGTCGAGCCGCTGGAGACCGAGCTCGGGCGCAAGCGCACCATCAATCAATCGACCTGCAACAAGGATTATTCCTGCGTCAAGGGCTTTTGCCCGTCCTTCGTCACCATCGACGGCGGCCAGTTGCGCCGCCGCGCGCCGGCCGATCTCGGCGATATCGGCGACCTGCCGGAGCCCGCCTCGACGCCTTCGCTGGAACGGCCCTATAACGTCGCCGTCGGCGGCGTCGGCGGCACCGGCGTCCTGACCATCGGCGCGCTGCTCGGCATGGCCGCCCATATCGAGGGCAAGGCCAGCATGATCCTCGATATGTCGGGATTGGCGCAAAAGGGCGGTGCCGTGCTGAGCCATGTCAGGCTGTCGGAACACACCGCCGACGTCACCTGTTCGCGCATCGTCACAGGTACCGCCGATCTCGTGATCGCGGCCGACGAGGTCGTGGCCGCCGCCAAGGAGACCATGACGCTCTGCGAATCCAGCCGCACCACCGGCGTCATCAACAGCCACGTCATCCCGACCGCCGATTTCATCCTCAACCGCGATTTCAATTTCCAGAGCCGCAAGGTCAATCACGTCCTGGAAACCTCGCTGCGCAAGGATTCTTCCTTCCTCGATTTCACCAAGCCCGCGGAAACCCTGCTTGGCGATTCCATTGCCACCAACATGATGATGATGGGCTTTGCCTTTCAGCGGGGGCTGCTGCCGCTGTCGGCCGCCGCGATCGAACAGGCGATCGAAGTCAATGGCGTCGCGATCAAAATGAACACGCAAGCCTTCCGCCTCGGCCGCCTCGCCGCGGCAGATCCGGCGCGGATTGTCGCGATGATGAAGGGGCAGGACGAGACGGCGGCGGTCAAAACGCTTGAAGCGATGTCGCTCGACGAGATCATCGCGCACCGCAGCGCGTTGCTCACGCAATATCAGAACGAAAAGCTCGCCGAGCGTTATCGCAAACTGGTGCGTGAGGTGCGCGACGCCGCGCTCAACGCCGGTTTCGGCGAGGAGCTGCCGCGCGCGGTTGCGATCAACTACGCCAAGCTGCTCGCCTACAAGGACGAATACGAGGTGGCGCGGCTTTACACCGACGGCAGCTTCGAAAAGCAGCTTCGCGATCAGTTCGACGGCGATTACAAAATCAGCTTCAACCTTGCCCCGCCGCTGTTGGGCGGGGCTAAGGACGCGTTGGGCCGGCCCAAGAAGCGCGCCTTCGGTGCCTGGATGATGCCGGCGTTCCGTTTGCTCGCCAAAATGCGAGCCTTGCGCGGCACCGTGTTCGATATTTTCGGCTACAGCGCGGATCGCAGGCTCGAGCGCGACCTGATCGCGGGCTATGAGAAGGATGTGGCTCACATCCTCTCGGTGCTGTCGCCGCTGACGCTGGATACCGCGGTTGAAATACTTTCGCTGCCGGACCGCATCCGCGGCTATGGTCCGGTGAAGGCGAAGGCGGTGCAGGAGGCCAAGGCGCGTTACGCGCAACTCGCCGCCGACCTCGCAAGCCCGCCGCCGGCACCGCGCCAGATCGCGGCGGAGTAAGACTTGGCGGCCAATTCACCGCGATAGAGTTAAGACCTCTCTCGGCAACTCGGCGATACCAAAACAAAAGGCCCCCAAAACGGGGGCCTTTTCTTCTAGACGGCGTCTTTGGCGGCTTTGACCGGCCTTGCTCGCACGACTTTTCGTGCCGGCTTGGCCTTGAACATTGTCTCTTCGCCCGTAAACGGGTTGATGCCCTTCCTGGCCTTGGTCGCCGGCTTCTTGACCACGACAAACTTGGCCCAGCCGGGCAGGAGAAATACCCCGGATTTCTTCAGTTCCTTGTGACCGACGTCGGTCATGGTTTCCATGACGGTCTTCACGTCACGCTTTGAAAGTTCGGTGGCGGTCGCAATTTTCTCGATCAATTGTGACTTGGACATTTGGTTGGCCATTGTGTCTCCTTCTGATTCGTACCGAGCAGATATTAGACCGGCCAGCGAAGGCCATGGAGTTTCTACACAGGTTTTCTCGGGGTTTTTGGCGATTTTTGGCGTGCGACCCGGCTTTTTTAGGGGTTGACTTGCAAAGCGGGTGGGAAATTGCCTGCTGATTTGCCCCGTCGTGCCATTCGGCCGCGGCCGGTAGGCGTTGATCTCGCCCTCAAATCAGAGGCATTTCTCGCCCGTCCCGCCCTCACAAGAGGGGCGTATCGCGATCGTCACGGACGCTGGGGGCGGGATGCAATGGACGCGATAGCGAGAACGCGGCAGCCACGAATGCGTCATTCGATCACCTTGTCGGCGCGGATGAGCAGCGCGGGCGGCACGGTGAGGCCGAGCGCCTTCGCGGTCTTGAGATTGATCGCCAGCTCGATGGCGGTAGGCTGTTCGACCGGAATGTCCGCGGGCGCCGTGCCGTTCAGGACTTTGACGAGCTGGCGGGCAAGCTGGCGCAGATACCGAGCTAGGGGCGGGCCGTAGCCCACGAGAGCGCCCTGTTCGGCCCACTCCGCAAACTGGAAAACGGCGGGCAACCGGGCTTTGGCCACACTCTCGATAATGAGCGCTCGGTTCACGTAGAATTTCAGCGAGGACAGGACGTTGATGGCCTGTGCGCCGGCCGCCCTCGCGGCCTCGATCGCCGGCACGATCTCCTCGCGCGTTTTCGCACGATGGATCGACAGCTCGATGTTGCGCGACCGCGCATCCTCCTCCAGCGCTTGAAGCTGCTGTGGCGGCGTCGTGTCCGGATCGGCAAGCGCCGCGACATGGCGGGCGGACGGGACCAGCTCGAGCAGGATCTCCTGGCGCTTGCGGTCGAGCTCCGGCGCGAGAATGGCGATCCCCGTAATATTGCCACCGGGATGCGCGAGCGAGGCTGCGAAGCCTTCGCCGACGGGGTCGTCGGTCGTCGTCAGAATCGGAATGCTCTGCGTCGCGCGTTGCGCCGCTCGCGTTCTCAGAGCGCCGGCGGTCAGGATCGCATCGACGCCGGCCTTGACCAGCTCCTTGGCCAGCTCGGCAGCGGCCACATCATAATGGTCCATGGGGAGTCCGAACTCGCCGACTATGGCGAGATTTTTGCCTTCGACGAAGCCGTTGGCGCGCAATTCGTCAAACAAGGGCGCCCATACGCGCCGGTCGCTGCCAGGGACGCCGATACGATAGGTTCGCCCCGGTGTTTGCGCCCACACCGCGGGCGCGAGCAGGGCCGCACCGCCGAGCAACAACACTGCGCGGCGCGATAGGGTCCGGGACGGCAGCCACGAATGCGTCATTCGATCACCTCGTCGGCAAGCTGTTGAAGATGCAACGGCACTTCGAGGGCGAGCGCCTTCGCGATCTTGAGGTTGATCACCAGCTCGAACTTAGTCGGTTGCATGACCGGCAAATCGGCAGGGTTGGCGCCGCGCAAGAGCTTGACTAGCTGCGGAGCCATTAGCTCTCGATAGATTTGGACCACATTTGGGCCGTAAGCGATAAAACCTCCCGTTTCCCGAAATTCGTAAATGGTCGGCAGGCGCAGCGCCGCGACGCGCTGCATAATGATCTGGCGATTTACGAAGAGGAGAGGTGACGCCAAAAGGTTTAGCGCTTCGGCGCCTGACGCCTTCGCCGCGTCGATAGCTGCCGCGATCTCCTCGGGTCTGGCGATCCGATGGATTGAAAGCTCGACATTGCGTGCGCGCGCCGCCTCTTGCAGTGCCTGAAGCTTCGCATCCGTTGTCATGTTGGAATCGGCGAGCGCCGCCATCCGGCGAAGCCCTGGCACTGCCTCGATCAGGATTTCCTGTCGTTTGCCGTTCAGCTCGGTCGCGAGGATGCTGATACCTGTTGTATTGCGACCGGGCCGGGCCAGCGAGTTCACCAGTCCCGACCCGACCATATCCTCGGAAATCCCGAGGATCGGAAGCGTTGTCGTTGCCCGCTGTGCTGCGCGAATTGCAAGATTCCCGGCGGCATAGATCACATCGACATGAGCTTTGACGAGTTCCTCCGCGAATTCTGAAATCAGATCAATGTGCGGCCCGTATTCTCGCCAATCGACCGTGAGGTTTTGCCCCTCGATGAAGCCTTGTCGCCGAAGCTCATCGAACATCGCGACCATATACGGCGCATTGCGTGGGCTGAGGGTCAAGACGCCGAGGCGATAGGTCCGCCCCGCTTCCTGCGCCCGCACTGCGGGCGCGAATAGGGTCGCACCGCCGAGCAACAACATTGCGCGGCGCGATAGGGTCCGGGACGGCAGCCACGAATGCTTCATTCGATCACCTTGTCGGCGCGGGCGAGCAGCTTGTCTGGAAATTCGAGGCCCAGCGCTTTGCAATCTTGGGTTAAGGACGAGATCGAATTCGGTTGCCTGTGTCACCAGCAGGCTCACCCTTGAGGACACGTCCAGCATGCCTCATCCAGCACCTGAAGCATAGCAACTTGCAACCGGTTGGCGAGCAAGAATCGCACGCAATCGTCCTCATAGTTCCGTCACGCGCGACTTCCGGATTGGGTCATTCGCGAGACCGTTAAAACCGTTGCGCGGGGAATGCCGGCTGACGGCGGCGTACCTGTGGTGACTACGCTCGTGTGCTTTTTTCATTTCGCACGCTAGGCTATGGGTGCGGACCGCGCACCCGGCATTCCCTGCGCCCTCTACTTTCGAGGGTTTGTGCAATAGCTCGGGCGCGATCCGCGTCGCGAGAACGCGGAGGTGTGGCATCTCTCTTGTCGTTGCCATCCTTCGAGACGCGGCCTAACGGCCGCTCCTCAGGTCGTCGTGTTTGGCGCGAGGCTAGCCCCTCATGGTGAGGAGCCGCGACGCGGCGTCTCCGGACGATGCGGAGCCTGTCATCGGGCGCGCGTTCGCGCGACCCGTTGGCATCGCATTGAGAACCATGAGGCCCCGGATGGCCTCATCCTTCGAGGCGCGGCCTTCAGCGTTCCCCGGATGCAGCGCAGCGCGTCGCGCTCGCGACGTGGTGCGCTGCATCCGGGGTCCATTGATGCATTGGTCCCGGTTCTGCGGAGCAGCGTTACACGCTGCACCGCGCCCGGGACACGAAACCGTCTCGCCGGGTGGAATATTCACCGCTTGCCAAGGCGGCTCCAGCAGGCCAAGAAACTGGCCGTGAACAAGAAACGTCAGCGGAGAATGAGTTGAGCATCAAGGGCAAAGTCCATATTGCCGGGATATTTGAGCATCCGACCCGGCACGCCCCCGACAAATCCACCGCGCAGCTCCATGCCGAGGTCGCCAAGGGCGCGCTGGAGGATGCGGGCCTTACCAAGGCCGATATTGACGGCTATTTCTGTGCCGGCGACGCCCCCGGCGGGGTGATGGCGATGGCCGATTATCTGGGGCTCAGGGTCCGTCATTTCGATTCGACCGATACCGGCGGCTGCTCTTATCTGGTGCATCTCGGCCATGCCGCCGAGGCCATCGCCGCCGGAAAATGTTCGATTGCGCTGATCACCTTGGCGGGCAAGCCCCGCACAGGCCCAATGTCGCCACGGCCGAGCGGGGCAGAGGCGGATTTCGAAGCCGCCTACGGCGCCACGACGCACAACGTTTACGGCATGTGCGCCATGCGCCACATGCATGAATTCGGCACCACCAGCGGGCAGCTCGCCTGGATCAAGGTCGCCGCCTCCCATCACGCGCAATACAATCCAAACGCGATGCTCAAGGAGGTCGTCACCGTCGAGGACGTGCTCAACTCGCCGATGATTTCCGATCCGCTGCATCGGCTGGATTGTTGCGTCGTCACCGACGGGGGCGGTGCGCTGATCGTGACCACCGAAGCGATCGCGCGCGGCCTGAAGAAGCCTTTGGTGCGCATGATCGGCCACGGCGAGGCGCTCAAGGGGCCGCGCGGCGGCAAGGATCTCGACCTGACCTATTCCGCGGGCGTCTGGTCGGGGCCTCGCGCGTTCGAAGAGGCCGGCGTGACGCCGAAGGACATCAAATACGCCTCGATCTACGACAGCTTCACCATCACGGTGTTGATGCAGCTCGAGGACCTCGGCTTCTGCGGGAAAGGCGAGGGCGGAAAGTTCGTTGCCGACGGCAATTTGATCTCCGGCGTCGGCAAGCTGCCGTTCAACACCGATGGCGGCGGGCTATGCAGCAACCATCCCGTCAACCGCGGTGGTATGACCAAAATCATCGAGGCAGTGCGACAGTTGCGGGGAGAAGCTCATCCCAAGGTTCAGGTCAAGAACTGCGACCTCGCCATTGCCCACGGGACCGGCGGACTTCTGGGCGTCCGCCACGCCGCCTCAACCTGCATTCTGGAACGTGTGTGATGGACAGCGCCGTGAAATACCCGACGCCGCAAGGCAATCCCGAAACGACGAAATTCTGGGAGCAGACCGTCGAAGGCAAGCTGATGATCAAACGCTGCACTGCCTGCGGCGAGGCGCACTATTTCCCGCGCTCGATCTGTCCGTTCTGCTTCTCGGACAGGACGGTGTGGGAAGCGAGCTCGGGCGAGGGCGAGATCTACACCTTCAGCCTGATGCGCAAGTCCGCGAGCGGTCCATACGCGATCGGCTACGTCACGCTGAAGGAAGGCCCCTCGCTGCTGACCAATTTTGTCGACTGCGACATGGCGAAGCTCAGGATCGGCCAGAAGGTCAAGGTGGTGTTCAAGACCACCGACGGCGCGCCGTTGCCGTTCTTTACGACCGCGGGGTGAGAGGAGCACCACGCACGCCAAGGAAAGGGTCGTCTTCCCCGCGAAAGCGGGGAACCAGTAAACGCTGGTGATTACTGGACCCCCGTTTTCGCGGGGTGAAGTTGAGAGAGTTGCAGCGGCGGCCGCCGGCGAAGAGAGGCTATTCGGGAGAAACCACTGATCATGCCGATCAAATACGATGAGCTGATGGCGCTCAAGAACCTCGGGCAAAAATACGCCTATGGCGACCGCGAGGTGATGCTGTACGCCTATGGCATCGGCATGGGCGCCGACCCCATGGACGAGAAGGAGCTGGCATTCGTCAACGAGGCGACCGCGACGGCGCGGCCGCTGAGGGTGGTGCCGACATTTGCCTCGGTGGCGGCGTGGGGAGCCGGCCCCGGCGAAATGAATCTCAATCGGATGATGGTGGTCGATGGCGAGCGCGACATCACCTTTCATCGGCCGCTTCCGGTCGCCACCAATCTGTTGGTCGATTCGCGCGTGCTCGCCGTCTTCGACAAGGGCAAGGACAAGGGCGCGGTGATCCGCCACCAGTCCGTGCTGAAAAACGAGAAGGGCGAGGAACTGGCCACACTGGTCGCCTCGCGTTTTGCGCGCGGCGATGGCGGTTTCGGCGGACCTTCGGAGGGCCAACCCGAACCGCACAAGGTGCCGACGCGCAATCCCGACCGTTCGATCGATATTTCGACCCGGGCCGATCAGGCTCTGATCTACCGGCTCTGCGGCGACCGCAACCCGCTGCATTCCGATCCCGAATTCGCCAGGCGCGCCGGCTTCCCGCGCCCCATCCTGCACGGCATGTGCACCTTCGGCATCACCTGCCGCGGCATCCTGCA
>DATGGY010000096.1:0-8028 GCA_035308285.1 Bradyrhizobium sp.
CGCAAGATTTCCGACATCAAGCTGATGAAGGAAGATGCCGCCGGGGTCGAGAAGATGGCGGAAGAGATCAAGACCCGCTATGCGCGGCTGTTTCGGGTGTAACGGATAACATGACCATCACCGAAAGCGTCGACAATCCCAAGGCCAAAATCGACTGGACCAAGCCGATCCTCTGGCTGTTCGCGGCGTTCATGATTGCGCTGATCGTGCTGCCGATGTCGTGGCTTGCGATCTACAGCGTCGCGGACAAGACCGGCCATCCGACACTGCAAAACTTTGTCACGCTGTTTACCGATCCCGACTTCCTCGATCCTCTGGTGACCACCGCTATCATTGCGACCACCTCCGCCATCCTCTGCTGCACTATCGCTGCACCCATGGGATGGCTGGTATCGCGCACCGACATGCCGGGTCGGCAATTCATCCGCGCGCTGGTCACGGCTTCCTTCGTGACGCCGCCCTTTCTCGGCGCGGTGGCGTGGGAGTTGCTGGCGGCGCCCAACAGCGGACTGCTGAACCAGCTCTATCGCGCCGTGACGGCTGCGGACTCCGACGAGCATCTCTTCAATATCTACTCGCTGGCCGGCGTCATCTTCGTCATTTCCTGCTACACGTTCCCCTTCGTGTTCGTATTGGTTGCGAACGCGCTCGACAACATGCCGGGCGAACTCGAGGATGCCTCCGCGATTCTCGGCGGCCGCGCGTGGACCACGGCGCGGCGCGTGACGATCCCGTTGGCGCTTCCGGCTCTGGTTGCCGGCGCCTTGATCGCGTTTCTGCAGGCCATGACGCTGTTCGGCTCGCCGGCGATCCTGGCGCTGCCGGCCGGCTTCCACACCATGACCACGAAGATCTGGAGCCTGTTTCAGTATCCGCCGAAACTCGAACTCGCCGCGGCCGCCGCGGTGCCGCTGTTGATTCTGACGATCCTGTTGCTGCAAGGCCAGAAGTTCATTCTCGGGCGCCGCGGCTATTCGGTCTTGGGCGGCAAATATGGCGCGCCGCGCCGCGTCGAAATGAAGAAGTGGCGCTGGGCGGCGCTCGCCTTCTGCCTCGTGATGCTGCTCAATCCGGTGTTCCTGCCTTATTTCGCGTTGTTCAACGCGGCATTCTCGCCGAACGCGACTACGCTGGTGATGCCCGCGACGTTCACGCTGCACAATATCGTGTTCGTGTTCACCGAATTGTCGTCGACCCAGCTTGCGCTGAAGAACACCGTCATCCTCGGCACCGCGACCGCGACCGTCGGCACCCTGCTTGCGCTCGTGATCGCCTATGTCACGACCCGCAAGGTGATCGCTGGACATCGCGTGTTGGGCTTTCTCGCCACCGCGCCGGTCGCCGTTCCAGGCATCGTGCTCGGCGTCGGCTTGTTCCTGAGCTACACGCGGCCGCCCTTCGTTCTTTACGGCACGCTGTGGATTCTTCTCATCGCGTTTCTGACCATCAACCTGCCGTCGGCCTATCAGCAATTGCAGGCGGCGTTTGCCACCATCCATCCGGAACTGGAAGACGCGAGCCGCATTCTCGGCGCAACACGGCTGCAATCCTTACGAAAGATCACCGCGCCCTTGTTGCGCACCGGCGTGATTGCGACATGGTGCTTCATCTTCATCGGCGTGATGCGCGAGCTTTCCGCGGCGATCGTGCTGTTCACCTCGCAGACCAAGGTGATCAGCGTCCTGATCTACGACCTCAATGAAAGCGGCGACCTTGCCGCGATCTCCGTGCTCGGCATCGCGATGCTGGCGATCACCTTCGCAGTGGTGCTTGCGGTCAACCGGATACCGATGTTCGGCGGCAACGCCGGCACGCGGCTGCGGAATTAGTGAGAGAAGCCCCGCTTATGCGCGCACCCCAACGGCAGTGAGCTCCCTCTCCCATCGGGAGAGGGTTGGGGTGAGGGGTTGCGGTCTATCGTTGGACCGTGACCCCTCACCCGGATCGCAAGAGCGATCCGACCTCTCCCCACGGGAGAGGTGGAACAGAGTTCGCGGTAAACTAGCGCGCTACCGACTGAGATTCTCCACTCGATACGCCTCGACCTGCGCCTTGAGCCGATCGAGGTAAGCCGTCGGCGCGGCCGGATCGACGCGATGCTTACCTTCGGCGAGCCAGTCAAGAATCTTCATGTCAATCGCCGGTGAATGGTGGACCACGTCGAGGTAGTTATCCAAATTGTGCGTCACTTCCTCAACGCTACGAAAATCGAAAAGACGGACGTTCGGAAACGCAACCAGCCGCCGGCAGAAATAGACGTAGAAATCATAGACGCTCCTCAACGTCACGGGAGACGTGTCCCGTAGCGCGACCCATTGCAATATCGAATAAGGCGGCAAGTAAATGTCGAACGCTACGTCCGGGTTTGCTGCAATGAGACCGACCGCGTCGCGCTCGAAGGCGCGGACCTTCATGTCATAGTCGGTATCATCCGCCAGGTACTTGCTCCGTGCCGGATCGGTGATGTGTCTGAAAGAGGCGATCGCCTGTTTGGCGTTGTAGGTCCCGGCGACGTCGAAATCCGGCCGCAGAAGATTGATTTCATCAACGCCGGAAATCGAGAATTTGAACATCAAGCCATTGGTCAGCCGGGCGACGACGGGCTCGAGCGACGGGATCGATCGCGCCATGATCCACGCCGATTCGCGCGCCATGTTTCCGCTCAGTAAATAACCGGCGAATCCTCTGGCATTTCGCCGGTAGAGATCGGCCGGCATGTAGACATCCGAGTCGATGTCAGCCGCGTCATGAAAAATCCAGTCGTCGACTTCCCAGATGACGCGCTTGGGATGCCGTGCAAGTGCTGCCGCGAGCACGAAAACCTGCTCCCGCGAACTCGAGCCGTTCAGCGCCAGCTTCAGCGACTTGACACCGAGAAGGCGATCGATGTCGCTCTGCCGGAAATGAATCGCCAGCGACGTGCCCATGAATACGGTATCGTATCGCTGGCTTTGGATCAGCCCGGCATCCTGCATGCGGCTGTCATTGGAATACATCGCCGCGAACAAACGCGCGGGCCTGAAAATCTGCAAGGGATCGACGGTGAAATTGAGCGCGGCCGCCGCGGCCATGATGAACAGGCTCGCGCACAGAAACCGGATCAGATTTCTTGCCGATGCGCTCATTCGTTTGAGCATGACCTCCGCGCAAACGCTTTCGCGTTTGTCGCGAGGTAAAACCAGCACCCACTTTGCGCTAGCGCGGCCTTTCGGGTCCCAATCATGCTCAGAACCTGAAATAAATGAATTCGCTGTGCTGCTGGATTCCGAGAATCCCGAACACAAACACCGCGGCAGTGACATAGATAAAGACCGGACGTCTCTGCCACGCGCTGAGTTGCTCGCCGACGGTGCGATTCTTGTGGTCGTAACCCATGATCGCTTGCGTATTTGGCGCGAACCAGGCGATCGCGGCATAGCTCATGATGAACACGCTTTGGAGGACCTCGCCACGACCAAAAACGACGTGGGAGGGGTCGGCCATTTTTGACAGCACGACCAACGCCGAGGTCAGGCTGTCGGCGCGGAAAATCACCCAGGCGACGACGACCGCAAGGAACGTCAGAATGGACGCCGCGATATTCGCTGCGCGCGCAAACCGCGGCGCGACCGCGGGGCCGTAATTGATCCAGGCGTGATTGACGCAGAGATACACCCCATGTAGCGCGCCCCACACGACGAAGGTCCAGGCCGCGCCGTGCCAGAGGCCGCCGAGCAGCATCGTGATCATCAGGTTCACATACCGGAGCAGCGGACCGTGACGGTTGCCGCCGAGCGGAATGTAAAGATAGTCGCGCAGGAATTGCGACAGCGTCATGTGCCATCGCCGCCAGAAATCGATGATGTTGCAGGACTTGTAGGGCGAATTGAAATTGAGCGGCAGGAAGATCCCGAACATCAACGATATGCCGATCGCCATGTCTGAATAGCCCGAGAAATCGAAATAGAGCTGGAAGGTGTAGGCCAGCGCGCCGATCCATGCCCGGTCGAACGATGGCGTGACCGGGCCAAAGGCAAGCGAGACCAGCGGCTGGACGCCATCGGCAAGGCCGGTCTTCTTGAACAGCCCGATCCCGAAAATGATCAGGCCGCACAAAATCAAATGCGGATTTGGCCGCTTTGATTCCGCGGATTCGAATTGCGGGATCATATCCCGGTGATGAAGGATCGGCCCGGCGATCAGATGCGGGAAGTAGGTAACGAACAGCGCGTAATGCGGCAGGGCGTAGTGCGCGACCTTGCCCCGGTAGGCATCGACCAGGAACGCGATCTGGGTGAAGGTGTAGAAGGAAATGCCGACCGGCAGCAGGATGTTCGCCACAAGGCCGGTCGCAAACATGGCATTGAGGTTGGCGGCAAAAAAACCGGCATATTTGAAAATGCCGAGCACCAGAAGATCGCCGGTCACGCCGAAAGTGAGGACGGAAAATCGCGGGACGGCGCGCAAGCGGCGCGAAATCAACAACAGGCCAACGAGATAGTTGAAGGCGACCGAGCCGAGCAGCAACAGTACAAACTGCCAGTTGCTGAACGAATAGAAGGCCAGCGACGCCAGCGCCAGCCAGATCACGGGTGCCAGATTGCTCCTCCGGCCCAGCGCGAAATAGCCCAGCAGGACGACCGGCAGGAACACAAAAATGAACGGGTAGGAGTTGAAAAGCATGGGGCTACTCAGGGGCGTGCCGGAAAGCCTAACCATACAACCCCGTGATCAACAAGCCGCGCGGGACGCCGTCATTCCGGGGCGATGCGAAGCAGCGAACCCGGAATCTCGAGATTCCGGGTCTGGTGCTTATGCACCATCCCGGAATGACGAAGAAGTGCTGGTGCGACTGCGCCTTATCTGGCAATCCGCTGGCGAAACCCGATATGACACCACGTACAACGGAAGCCGAGTGACAAGCCGATGGACAAAAAGAGCCCCTTGACGCCGCCGGTCGCGCCGCGCCGGCCGCATTCTTTCACCACCCACGGCATCACCCTTGTCGATGACTACGCCTGGATGAAGGACGAGAACTGGCAGGAGGTGCTGCGCGATCCCTCCATCCTCAGCCCCGATATCCGCAAATATCTGGAAGCGGAGAACGACTACACCGAAGGCCTGCTCGGCCACACCGCTTCATTGCAGAAGCGGCTGGTCAAGGAAATGCGCGGGCGCATCAAGGAGGACGATTCGAGCGTTCCCTCGCCGGACGGCGCGTTTGCCTATATGCGGAAGTTCCGCGAGGGCGGCCAGCACGAATTGTTCGCACGCTGCCCGCGCGACGGCGGCGAGGCCGAAATCATTCTCGACGGCGACGAACTCGCCGCCAAGCACGCCTATTTCAAATTCGGCGGTGCGCGGCATTCGCCCGATCATCGGCTGGAGGCGTGGAGCGCCGACGTCAAGGGCTCGGAATATTTTTCAATTCGCGTGCGCGACTGGGCCGGCAAGACGGATCTCGGCGATCTCATCGAGGAAACCGACGGCTCCGTGGTCTGGAGTACGAATGCGGACGCGTTCTTCTACGTCAAACTCGACGATAATCACCGCCCGATGCAGGTGTGGCTTCACCGCCTGGGGACGAAACAGGCCGACGACGTCCTGGTCTACGAAGAGCATGACCCCGGCTGGTTCACGCATATCCACGAAAGCTCAAGCGGCCGGTTTTGCGTGATCGCCGGCGGCGACCATGAAACCTCCGAACAGCGCCTGGTTGATCTCGCCAATCCCGCCGCTCCGCCCCGCCTTATCGCGGCCCGCGAGAGCGACGTGCAATATTCGGTCGCCGATCGCGGCGACGAACTGTTCATTCTCACCAATGCGGACGGGGCCATCGATTTCAAGGTCGTCACCGCGCCTTTGCAGGCGCCCGAGCGAACGAACTGGCGCGACCTGATCGCGTATCGCGAAGGCGTCTATGTGATCGATCTCGAACTTTACTCCGGCCACATGGTGCGGCTGGAACGCGCCAACGCGCTGCCCGCAATCGTGATCCGCGATCTCGCAAGCGGCGAGGAACACGCCATCGCCTTCGACGAGACCGCCTATTCGCTCGACACCATGGGCGGCTACGAATTCGAGACGACCAATCTGCGCTTCTCTTATTCGTCGATGACGACACCGTCCGAAGTCTACGATTACGACATGGCGAGGCGCACGCGAAGCCTACGTAAGCGGCAGGAAATCCCCTCCGGCCATAATCCCGCCGACTACGTCACCACCCGCATCATGGCGACCTCGCACGACGGCGCAGAGGTTCCGGTGTCGATCCTTCATGCCAAGGATTTCAAGCGCAACGGCACCGCGCCGCTATTGCTCTACGGCTACGGCTCCTACGGCATGGCGATGCCGGCGTCGTTTTCCGCCAACCGCCTGTCGCTGGTCGATCGCGGCTTTGTCTACGCGATCGCGCATATCAGGGGCGGCGCCGACAAGGGTTGGAACTGGTATCTCGACGGCAAGCGCGAGAAGAAGACCAACAGCTTCGATGATTTCGCCGCTTGCGCGCGTGCGCTGATCGCGGCCAACTATACCGGCGAAAAGCGCATCGTCGCCCATGGCGGCAGCGCCGGCGGCATGCTGATGGGCGCGGTCGCCAACCGCGCCGGCGATTTGTTTGCCGGCATCGTCGCCGAAGTGCCGTTCGTCGATGTGCTCAACACCATGCTCGATCACTCGTTGCCGCTGACGCCGCCGGAATGGCCGGAATGGGGCAACCCGACCGAAAGCGAAGCCGCCTTCAGGACCATCCTTTCGTATTCGCCCTACGACAACGTCGCGGCGAAAGACTATCCGGCGATTCTCGCGATGGCCGGCCTGACCGATCCGCGCGTCACCTATTGGGAGCCGGCGAAATGGATCGCGCGGCTGCGCGCGACCATGACGGGCGGCGGCCCGGTGCTGTTGCGCACCAATATGGGCGCGGGCCATGGCGGCGCTTCGGGGCGTTTCAACCGGCTCGACGAAGTCGCGATCGCCTACGCGTTCGCGCTATGGGCGGTGGGGTTGGTGGAGAAGGGCGAGGCGTGAGACTTGCTCTTCCCGCTTGAGCGCCTCTGCTCCCTCGCCCCGCTCTTCGCGGGGAGAGGGTTGGGGTGAGGGGCTCTCTCAACGAGCGCAACTTGCGGAGAGTCCCCCTCACCCGGATTACGCTGGCGCGCAATCCGACCTCTCCCCGCAAGCCGGAGAGGTTAAAGAGTCACCACCCCTTCTTCTTCCGCCATGCCGCAAACTCGACCAGCGTCTGCTCGTCGGTTGCGGGATAGAGTCCCAAGATCGAGCGGCCCTTCTTCACCTGCTCGGTGACGAAATCCTCAAACACCGTCATCTCGAAGGCCTCATTCGCGATCTCGTCGGCAAGATATGCGGGGATCACGATCACGCCGTCGGTATCGCCCAGGATCACGTCGCCGGGAAATACCGGCGCGTCGCCGCAACCGATCGGGACGTTGATCTCGATCGCCTGGTGTAGCGTGAGATTGGTCGGCGCGCTCGGCCGGTGGTGAAAGGCGGGAAAGCCGAGCTTGGCGATTTCGGCCGAATCGCGAAAACCGCCGTCGGTGACCACGCCGGCAACGCCGCGCTGCTTCAAGCGCGTCACCAGGATCGCCCCGGCTGACGCGGCACGCGCATCCTTGCGACTATCCATCACCAACACCGCGCCGGGCGGGCACTCTTCGATCGCCTTGCGCTGCGGATGGCTACGATCGCGAAACACCTCGATCTTGTTGATATCCTCGCGCGCCGGCATGTAGCGAAGCGTGAAGGCCTCGCCGACCAGCACCGGCTGGTCGGGATTTAGGGGATGCACGTCCTGAATCATCTGGATTCGAAAACCGCGCTTGTATAGGGCCGTTGCGACCGTCGCGGTGGAGACGATTTTCAGTTTTTCGCGGGTGGTGTCGCTGAGTCCTGACATGGCTCGCTCGCCCTTGATCTTCCGTCAAAAAATCGATGGCTCCCCGACCGGCGCGCCGAATGAGGTTTCGAGGAAATCGAAGTCGCAGCCTTCATTGGCCTGCTTGATGTGCCTGGTGAACATCCAGC
>DATGGY010000097.1:0-6298 GCA_035308285.1 Bradyrhizobium sp.
GAGCTCGCGTCGCGGAAACCATCTTGGCCAGCGGTCCAGACCGACCGCATCAACAGGCCGGACATATGGATGCAAGCGATCCGATCAGACCGTCAAAAAACTCTTGTGCCACGGGGGCCGTCCACATATGGGTCCCGGCTCAAGGCCGGGACGACGACGCGGAGAGTATCCGCTCAAGCGTGCAGCTTCTGCAATTCCGTCAAGATCGCTTCGCCCATCTGCGCCGTCGATACCGCAATGGTGCCTTCCGACTTGATGTCCGCGGTGCGCAGACCGCCTCCGAGCACGGCTGCGATCGCGGCATCGACCTTGTCGGCGAACGCGCCCATGTCGAATGAATAGCGCAGCGCCATTGCGAATGAGGCGATCATCGCGATCGGATTGGCGAGGCCCTTGCCGGCAATATCGGGCGCCGAGCCGTGCACCGGCTCGAACAGCGACTTTCGCTTTTTGGTCTTGGCATCGACCTCGCCGAGCGAGGCCGACGGCAGCATGCCGAGCGAGCCGGTCAACATCGCGGCGATATCCGACAGCACGTCGCCGAACAAATTGTCGGTGACGATGACGTCGAACTGCTTTGGCGACTTCACCAGGTTCATGCCGCCGGAATCGGCGAGCTGGTGCTCGAGCTGCACGTCCTTGTATTCGCGCGCGTGCACCTGCGTGACCACCTCGTTCCAGAGCACGCCGGTTTTCATCACGTTGCGCTTTTCCATCGAGGTCACTTTGTTGCGGCGCTTGCGGGCCAGGTCGAAAGCGACGCGCGCGATGCGCTCGATCTCGTAGGTGTCATAAACTTGCGTATCGATGGCGCGCTTCTGGCCGTTGCCGAGATCGGTGATGGTCTTGGGTTCGCCGAAATACACCCCGCCGGTGAGTTCGCGCACGATCATGATGTCGAGACCCTCGACCACCTCGCGCTTCAGGCTCGAGGCGTCCGCCAGCGCGGGATAGCAGACCGCGGGCCTCAGGTTAGCAAACAGGCCGAGATCCTTGCGCAGACGCAACAGCCCGGCCTCGGGCCGCGCCTCGTAAGGCACGCTGTCCCATTTCGGTCCGCCAACCGCGCCGAAGATCACGGCGTCCGCGGCGTTCGCCTGCGCCATGGTCGCATCCGTGATGCTCTGCCCGCTCGCGTCATAGGCCGCGCCGCCGACCAGCCCCTGCTCGGTCGCAAAATGCGCGATCCCTTGCGCGTTGATCCAGTCGATCAGGCGCTTCACCTCCGCCATCACTTCGGGGCCGATGCCGTCGCCGGGGAGAAGCAGCAGTTTATGGGTGGTCATGGAATTTTCCTCATGCAGCTCGTCATGGCCGGGCATAGTAGTCTGCTTTTGCGCAGACTACGTGGACTTGTCTGCGCTCCCGGCCATCCACGTCTTGCTTGCGGCGAGGAGGGAAGACGTGGATGCCCGGGTCAGGCCCGGGCAAGACGACCCATTTCGACGCGCGGGGAGTGCTAAAACGCCGCGAGGGGATTGGCAAGGCCAGCAATGCGCGCGGGGTCGATGCGTGGCAATCGCGCGAACCGCTCAGCTTCCGCTGAATGAATTATAGCCCTGGTCTTCCCAGTAACCGCCCTTGTAGTCGTTGGTGACTTCCATCGACAGCACGTATTTCGGATTCTTGAACCCGAGCTTTGTCGGCACGCGGATCTTCATCGGGAAGCCGTAGGCGCGAGGCAGGATTTCGTCGCCGAACTTGAACGACATCTGGGTCTGCGGGTGCAGCGCGCTGCGCATATCGAGCGGCGAGTTGTAGCCTTCCTTGTCGGCGCACTGGAACCAGCAATATTTCGCGCGGGTGTCGGCGCCGACAATTTTGAGGAAATCGCGCAGGGGAGTGCCGGTCCAGCTTCCGATCGCACTCCAGCCCTCGACGCAGATATGCCGCGTCACCTGCTTGACCTGCGGCAGCTTGTAGAGCTCCTCCAGCGTCCAGGGTTTCTTGTTTTCGACGAGGCCGCGCACCTCCAGCTTCCAGTCCTTGGCGTCGATCTCGGGCGCGTCGTCGAGTTCATAATAGGCGTTGAACGGGAACGGCTTGGTGATCGCGCTTTCGGGATAGGTCGGCGCCAGCGCATCGGGGTTGAAGATGAACGCCTGCACGGCGTCATTGAACTTCGAGACTTTCTTCAGCATCTCCTCGGCGTCGGAGCTCTCGAGCACGTCGCAGCCGGTCAGAAGCGTCAATGCGCCAAGGCTTGCGCCGCCGGCGATGAAGCGACGGCGCACCGGATCGGGCATCAGCTTGGTCGCGTCGCGGACCAGCAATTGCTTGTCGACGCCCGGGATCAGAAGCTTGCGAAGTCTGCCCATGATTTATCTCCCGTAAGTACTCTCTATTTGAGCATGAGCTTTTTCGGAAAACCGGTTTCCACTTTGCGCTAACGCGGCCCTCCGGGTCCGGCTCATGCTCTAGCGGCCGATGATCATCGCGCGCAGGCTTTTCGGCACCAACACCGCCAGCACGACATGAACCGCCAGGAAGGCGACAATCGCCGTCATGCAGAAAAAGTGCACGTAACGCGCAACGTCATATCCGCCGAACAGCGCCGTCAGATACTGCAATTGTACGGGCTTCCAGATCGACAATCCGGAAAGAACGGTGACGACCCCGACGACGATGATACCGGCATAGAGCAGCTTCTGCACCTGATTGTAGGTGGATAGATCCTCATGCGACAGCTTTCCGGTCAAAGCCGCCTTGGTATCCGAGATCACGCCGCCAGCGCTGATCGGCAGCAATTTCCTTTTGAAGCGCCCGGTCGCAAAGCCCGTAATAAGATAGATCAGGCCATTGGCCATCAACAGCCACATCGCCGCGAAATGCCAGAGTAGCGCGCCGGCGAGCCAACCGCCAAGCGTGATCGAGTGTGAAAAGGTCAAGAACTTGAACAGCGGCGAGGCATTGTAGATCTGCAACCCCGACATGATCATCAGGATGATCGCGACCGCATTGGTCCAATGCATCGCCCGGACCCAGGCCGGCTGAATCGCCTTGGTCGGGGCTTCCGTGCGTTCGTTGGTGGCTGCAAGGCTGGACATTGGGTTCCCGTCGCTGAGCAGATATCCTGTTATATATACGCAGAAAAGTGAAACGTCGTTACTGTCCAGCGATTTCCTGACCTGCACGGCGCGGTCAGGCGGTCACAAAAAAGCGAGCCGGGTTTCCCCGGCTCGCCTGGCGCATCCCGATGGGGATGAAATCGGGATTCGCGCGGGGTTAGGATGCCGGCATCAGGACGGTGTCGACCACGTGGATCACGCCGTTCGACTGGTTGACGTTCGGGATCGTGACGATCGCGGTGCCGCCCTTGGCGTCGACGATCATCACCTTGCCCTCGGCCCTTTTTACGGTCAGTTCTTCGCCTTCGACGGTCTTGAGCGTCTTGCCGTCGGAGAGATCGGAGGCCTCGAGCCTGCCCGGGACCACGTGATAGGTGAGGATCTTGGTGAGGGTTGGCTTGTTCTCGGGCTTCACCAGGGTGTCGACCGTGCCCCCCGGCAGCTTGCCGAAGGCGGCATTGGTCGGCGCGAACACCGTGAACGGACCCTTGCCTTCCAGCGTCGCGACGAGGCCAGCGGCCTTCACCGCCGCAACCAGCGTGGTGTGATCCTTGGAGTTCACGGCATTCTGGATGATGTTCTTGGAAGGGAACATCGCGGCGCCGCCGACCATGACGGTCTTTTCTTGCGCGCTGACGGGCGCAACGATCGTGGCAGTGAAAGCAAGTGCGCCGAAGGCAACGGCGGAAAGAAGTGCAATACGCTTGGACATGGAAACGCCTCCCGATTGAGTGAGTGGCCGGCGGATTTCCGCCGGGCGATGAGGGGCAACCACGACGCGGTCAGACCACTGGTTTGACTGCGTCGCCGTTGAGCCGAGCTACGGGAGGTTTTCAAGCCAGTTTCAGTGAATAAATTTTCGAGTGTTTGAAACTTTTCGAAAGCCCGAACGTGTGCAAAAAGTGAAGCTTTCATACCGGCGAAGCGATGTGGTGGTGACATCCTCCCTCCGACCCGTTAAATCCGACAAGCACGCCTATTCTGGAGAAAACAACAATGGACGCCGCCCAACTCCGCGCCACGCAGGCCCCGATCAAGGAAAGATACAAGAGCGATCCGAAGGCCGCATTCATCACCTTGAAGGCCAAAGGCTCGATCGACAACGAAGGGATTGCCTGCAAGGTCGAAACCGGCCGTGCGCTGGCGGTGGCCGGACTTCATCCGGCAACCGGCGGGTCAGGGCTTGAATTATGCTCTGGCGATATGCTGCTGGAAGCGCTCGTCGCCTGTGCCGGCGTCACGCTGAAATCGGTCGCAACCGCGATCGAGGTGCCGCTGAAAACCGGCATCGTGACCGCCGAAGGCGATCTCGATTTTCGCGGCACGCTCGGCGTCGACAAGGAAGCGCCGGTGGGATTCGCCGAAATTCGTCTGCGCTTCGACGTCGATACGTCAGCGCCGCAGGACAAGCTCGACCTGCTCTTGAAACTCACCGAGCGTTATTGCGTGGTCTATCAGACCATCAGGAACGGCCCGAAGGTTTCGGTGACGATGCGGCGGGTGTGAGGTTAGTACGTCATGCCCGCGAAGGCGGGCATCCAGTAAACGCAGACGTCGACCATGTTACTACCGGCGGTGATTACTGGATCATCCGCTTTCGCGGATGATGACAATCCTCCAATGTCCCCCGATCTCCTCTTCATCCTGATGATCGCGCTGCGCATGGCGCTGGCGGCCGCGCTCGTGGTGACGGCCTCTATCTTCACCGAGCGATCGGGCCCGGTGGTCGGCGCATTGATCGCGACGCTGCCGATTTCGGCCGGGCCTTCCTACGTGTTTCTCGCCCTCGACCACGATGCGGCGTTCATCGCCGAAGGCGCGCTGGCGAGCCTTGCGATCAATGCCGCGACAATCTTCCTGATGCTGACCTATGTGGTACTGGCGCAGCGGTGGAATGCATTTGTCAGCATCGCCGGCGCAATAGCGGTTTGGATCTTGCTCGCTGTCCTGGAACGAAAAATCCATTGGACGCTCGCTAGCGGAACGATCGCCAACGCCGTTGCATTCGCAATCTGCCTGCCGCTGCTGCGACGCTTTCGCCACGCCAAAATGCCGTTGATCACGCGTCGATGGTACGACGTGCCGCTGCGCGCAAGCTTGGTCGCAATCCTGGTCGTCACGGTCGTAACGCTCTCAAACTGGATCGGCCCGGAGCTGAGCGGCACCATCGCGCTTATTCCAATCGTTTTGACCAGCATGATGCTGATTTTGCATCCGCGCATCGGCGGGCCGCCAACCGCGGCGATGATCGCAAATGGCGGTTGGGGCCTTATGGGATTCGGTCTCAGTTTTGTGGTCCTGCATGTCGCAGCGTTGCCGTTAGGTTCGGCAATCGCCCTCAGCCTCACGCTCGCGACTTGTCTCTGTTGGAATTTCGGATTGTGGCGGCTGGGGCGGAAGAAGCGCATGCTGAAACCGTAGCCCGGATGAGCGTAGCGACATCCGGGGTTCTTCTTCTTTCATTCCCGGATATCGCTGCGCTCATCCGGGCTACGCGTCTCATTCCTTCGGCAGCTTCGCTCTCAGCGCATAGAGCGCCTCCAGCGCTTCGCGCGGCGACATCTCGTCCGGGTGCAGCGCCTTGACCGCCTCGACCAGCTTTTCCGCTTCGCTCGGCGGCGCCGGCTCGGCCGCGGCGCGCGACGGCACCGCAAACAGAGGCAGATCGTCGGCGAGCGCGCGCGCGGTCTGGCCGCGATCCTGCGCTTCGAGTTTGGCCAGAACCGATTTTGCGCGCGCGATCACCGGAGGGGGAAGGCCCGCGAGCCTTGCGACCTGAATGCCGTAGGAGCGGTCGGCCGAGCCCGGCAACACTTCATGCAGGAACACGACGTCGCCCTGCCACTCCTTGACGCGGACGGTCGCATTGAACAACCGCGGCAGCTTGGCGGAGAGCGCGGTGAGCTCGTGGTAATGGGTCGCAAACAGCGCGCGGCAGCGGTTGGCCTCATGCAGATGTTCGATCGCGGCCCAGGCGATCGACAATCCGTCGAAGGTCGCGGTTCCGCGGCCGATCTCGTCGAGGATCACCAGCGAGCGTTCGCTGGCCTGATTGAGGATGACCGCGGTCTCCACCATCTCCACCATGAAGGTGGAGCGGCCGCGCGCCAGATCATCGGCCGCGCCGACGCGCGAAAACAGCCGGTCGACGATGCCGATCCGCGCCCGCGACGCCGGCACGAAACTGCCGATCTGCGCCAATAGCGCGATCAGCGCATTCTGGCGCAGGA
>DATGGY010000098.1:0-16107 GCA_035308285.1 Bradyrhizobium sp.
ATTGCAACCCAATCATCCCTTCGATGACGAAAAAGGCATCACCGCCTCGATCCTGGATGGCATCCTGTTGGGGTCCGGCGACGCCTGCATCGGCATAAATCCGGCAAGCGACGATCCCGCCGTCATTGGCCGGTTGTTGCATCTGCTCGATGACATCATTGCGCGCCTGCAGATTCCGACGCAGAGCTGCGTGCTGTCCCACGTCACCATGACCCTTGGATTGATCGCGCGGCGCGCTCCGGTCGATCTGGTCTTCCAGTCGGTAGCCGGCACCGAGGCCGCCAACCGGAGTTTCGGGATCGACCTCGCGCTCCTGCAGGAGGCGCATCAGGCGGGATTGTCGCTGCGGCGCGGGACCGTCGGCAACAATGTGATGTATTTCGAGACCGGGCAGGGCTCGGCGCTTTCCGCCAACGCTCATCACGGCGTCGACCAGCAGACTTGCGAGGCCCGCGCCTATGCGGTGGCGCGAGCCTTCAACCCTCTGCTCGTCAATAGCGTGGTTGGTTTCATCGGGCCGGAGTATCTCTACGACGGCAAGGAGATCATCCGCGCCGGGCTTGAGGATCATTTTTGCGGAAAGCTGCTTGGTCTGCCGCTCGGGATTGATGTTTGTTACACCAATCATGCCGAAGCCGATCAGGACGATATGGACAATTTGCTGACACTGCTCGCCGCCGCCGGCGTGAATTTCATCATGGGGGTTCCCGGCGCCGACGACGTCATGCTGAACTATCAGTCGACGTCGTTTCACGACGCGCTCTATGTCCGCGACCTGTTCGCCCTGAAGCGTGCCCCCGAATTCGACGATTGGTTAGTCCGCGCGGGCCTTGCCGACGCCGAGTTTCGTCTTGCCGCCAACGCCGGGGTGCTACCCGATTTTGCATTGCGACTGATCGCTTGAGGACGATGCAGCGGCCGCGGGCAGTTTCCTTGCAACCTTCCAGTGATCCCGGGGTTAAAATGGTTGCCACAATGTTGAGGAATTTGTAGCCCATCCTCTGGGTGCGTGGTTAACTGCCAGAGTTGAAGACGCAGAGGAAGCAATGAGAGCTGAGAGCGTTGAGACGGTACGCCGTGTCTTATGCGTCTTTCCGCGCTATACGTCAGCGTTCGGCACATTGGAGTATGCCTATCCGTTGACCGACGGCGTTCAGGCCTTCATGCCTCCGCAAGGGCTGCTGGTGATCGCGGCCTACCTGCCGGAAAATTGGCCGGTCCGTTTCATCGACGAGAACATTCGCGCGGCGACGAAGCAGGACTTCGAATGGGCAGAGGCGGTGTTCGTCAGCGGCATGCATATCCAGCGTCAGCAGATGAATGACATCTGCCGCCGCGCGCATGCTTTTGATCTGCCTGTTGCGATAGGAGGGCCGTCTGTCAGTGCCTGTCCCGATTACTATCCGTCGTTTGACTATCTTCACGTCGGCGAGCTGGGCGATGCCACGGACGAATTGATCGCGCGGCTTGCACGCGATCCGTCACGGCCGGCGCGGCAGGTGGTCCTCAAGACCGCCAACCGCCTCGACATGACACGGTTTCCACTTCCTGCCTACGAGCTTGCCGAGCTCAAGCGCTACTTCCTCGGCAGCATCCAGTATTCTAGCGGTTGCCCCTATCAGTGCGAGTTTTGCGATATACCGGGACTCTATGGCCGCAATCCGCGGCTGAAGACGCCGCAACAAATCACCGCCGAACTCGATAGACTGCTGGAATGCGGCATCCGGGGCTCCGTCTATTTCGTCGATGACAATTTCATCGGCAATCGCAAGGCCGCGCTCGATCTGTTGCCGCATTTGATCGAATGGCAGAGGAAGACCGGCTATGTCCTGCGCCTCTCGTGCGAGGCGACGTTGAACATCGCCAAGCGTCCGGAAATCCTGGCGGGAATGCGCGAAGCGTTCTTCTCAACGATCTTCTGCGGCATCGAGACGCCGGATCCCGTAGCGCTGAAGGCCATGCACAAGGATCACAACATGATGGTTCCCATCATGGAGGGGATCCGGACCATCAACAGTTTCGGCATTGAGGTCGTCTCGGGAATCATTCTTGGGCTGGATACCGACAAGCCCGAAACTGGGGAGCATCTGCTCGAGTTCATCGAGGCGTCCAAAATCCCGCTATTGACAATCAACCTACTGCAGGCGCTGCCAAAGACGCCGCTATGGGACCGGCTGATGCGCGAGAACCGACTGATCGACGATGAAGGACGTGAGTCCAACGTCGATTTCCGCTTGCCGTATGACCATGTCGTCAAGACATGGCGCGCCTGCATGAGCAGCGCCTACGAGCCGAGCAAATTATTGGACCGCTACGAATATCAGATCAGCCATACCTATCCGAACCAGATCAAGCGGCCGCCATCGCGACAACAGGCTTCGTGGCAAAACATCAAGCTTGGCCTGACAATGCTGCGCAACATCTTCTGGAAGGTAGGTATCCTCGGCGACTACAAGGTTGAATTCTGGAAATTCGCGCTGCGTCGTCTTGCCCGCGGCGAAATCGAACATTTCATCAGTTCAATCCTCGTCGCGCACCACCTAATCGTGTTCGCACGCGCGGCTTCCGACGGTCGGCATAATGCGTCGAACTATTCGATAAGGCTGCGCGAGGCATCCGTCCCTGCAGAGTAATTGCAAATGACGACCCCGGCGCCGTTGTCCCCTTCGCTTGAGCGGTTGCGCGAGTTGACCCCTGCGCGGGTCGGGCTTGGGCTGGCCGGGGCCAGCCTGCCGACGCAGGCGCTGCTCGCATTCACGCTGGACCACGCACGCGCCCGCGACGCTGTCCACGCCGGCTTCGACGTGGCGGCGATCTTGCAGGGGCTCGGCGAGCTCGGTCTTGAAGCTTCGAGTGTTTCAAGTCGCGTCCCCAACCGGAAGGACTACCTTGGGCGTCCGGACCTCGGGCGCATGCTGGATTCGGATTCGCGGCTTCGTCTGACGGGCCGCGCCGCCGGCCCGCATCGGCTTGCGATCGTGGTCGGCGACGGCCTCTCGCCAGTGGCGGTCAATGCGCACGCCATCGCGCTTCTGCGCAGCCTCATTCCGCCACTGGCCGCGGATGGAATCGAGATCGGCCATGCGGTGGTGGCGACCGGAGCGCGGGTTGCATTGGGCGATGAAATCGGCGCCATTCTCGGCGCGCGCATGATTGTCATGCTGATCGGGGAGCGGCCCGGTCTTTCCGCCGCCGACAGTCTCGGGGTCTATCTGACCTTCGCCCCCAGGGTTGGCACGACAGACGAGAAGCGCAATTGCATTTCCAACATCCACCGCGCGGGCCTCGACTACGACGAAGCGGCGTTCAGGATTGCTTGGCTGATTCGCGAGGGCCTCGTCCGGGAATCGACCGGCGTCGCGCTCAAGGACGAAAGCGGCGGCCGGCCGTCCCACACTACCACCGCAAATTTGGGCTAACATGACGAAATCTGAAGCTTCAGGGCCGCTGCGGCGGCGCGCCATTCGGTGCTCTGCTTGCGAGATGCCGTATAGACCTGCTACATCTTTTCGCACTAATTTGCCGCGTATTTTCAAGGGCTAGTGCCATCCGCGCATGGTCGTCTCGGCCTGCAGGCGTTTTCTCAGGGACTTTCGCCAGTTAATTGAGCCGATGTGAGAATTGGACAGGCCATGCTCGAAAAGAACAGCGACAGCGAGGTCCACGTCGAGATAATCGAGAAACGGCCGATGGCGAGCATCGCCTTCGGACTGGAGCGGATCGGGCTCATCGCGGTTCAGGCGCCGATCCTTTCTTGTATCGTCTTAGTGGCGCTCGTCATCGGCGCGATCTTCGGAATTCAGCGCATCAAGATCGACGATTCGCTGAGCCAGCTTTTTCGCTCCAATTCGAAGGAGTACCGGCAATACGAATCGGAAATCAAGCGCTTCCCGGCGACGGAGTTCGACGTGCTGGTGGTGGTCGAAGGCAAGAAGCTGCTTGCGCGCGAAAATCTCGAGAAGCTGCGCGACTTTGTTACCGATTTGCAGCTCGTGGAGGGTACGCGCGGCTTGATCTCGCTGTTTTCGGCGCGTCAGGCGCCTGCGCCCGGCAAATTTCCGGCGGCGCTGTTTCCATCGGAACTCCCTCAAGGCGCCGACTACGACAAATTCATCGAGACCGTCAAAACCAACGAGCTCATTCGCGGCAAACTGCTGTCGGAGGACGGCACGCTGGCGCTGATCGTGTTATCGCTCGAACCGGATGTGGTCGCCAGCAACAAGCTCAGCGGCACGATCGGCGAAATCCGCAAGCTGATGACCGATGATCTCGGCGATACCGGTCTCAATGTGGAACTATCCGGTGTTCCCGTGATGCAGCTTGAGATCCGCAACGCGGTCGAGCGTGACGGTCTTACCTACAACGTCCTCGGCATCGTCGCCGGCTGCATCATCGCCATCATCTTTTTCCGCAAGATATCGTTCATGGTGGTTGCCGCATTCCCGCCGATCCTTGCGATCCTGCTCGCGCTCGGCGGGCTTGGCTGGGCCAATTTCAACCTCAATATGTTCCTGAACGTGATGACGCCGCTGATCATGGTGATCAGTTTCTCCGACTCGATGCAACTGACTTTTGCCGCGCGCGACCGCCTGATCGCGGGTCAGGACAAGTACACGGCTTTCCGGAATGCCATCCTGGTGGTCGGGCCTGCCTGCGTGCTGACCCACGGCACGGCGGGAATATCGTTCATCGCTTTGCAATTCTCGGATTCCGACCTGATCCGCAAATTCGGCGAGGCGGGGCTAGCCGCCACCATCATCGCGCTGATCGCCGTGCTCTCTCTGGTGCCGGTGTTCGGCGTGCTGTTTGTGCGCAATGAAAAAATCTTCGCCGTAAGATTCCAGGGCGCTGACGCCGGCGTGCAGATGCTGCGCAATTTCTGCTACTGGATTGCGGTACGCATGGTCAGCCGCCCCGGGCTATTCAGCCTCATCGCCGTGCTGTTCGTCGGCGGCCTGGCTGTGATCTATGCCAATCTGGAGCCGCGCTATCGGCTGGCCGATCAGGTGCCGGACAAACAGCAGGCGGTGGCGGCAAGCGGGCGTCTCGACGCCAAGCTGACCGGCGCCAATGCGATCGATGTTCTGATCGAATTCCCCAAGGGCGCCTCGTTGTATGCTCCCGAAACGCTGCAGACGATCGCCGACGTTCACACGCTGGTGGAGAAGCAGGCGGGCGTCGGCAATGTCTGGTCGCTGGAGACGCTGCGGCGCTGGCTTGCGGAAAAGGCCGGCAGTTCCGACGTCGCGACCTTGAAGGAATATGTCAGCGTGATTCCCGAGTACCTGGTGCGGCGCTTTATCTCGGCCGATCAGGATGCGGTCGTAGTGTCGGGCAGGGTGCCCGATCTCGATTCCAGCGAAATTCTGCCAGTAGTCGAGAAACTCGATCATGCGCTGGATGCGGTGCGCAAGGCGCATCCCGGCTACCAGATTGCGGTCACCGGTCTTTCGGCGATCGCCGCGCGCAACAGCGCCAACATGATCGAAAAGCTCAATCGCGGATTGACCATCGAATTCGCGCTGGTGGCGATCTTCATCGGGCTCGCCTTCCGCTCGGTGGTGGTGATGTTCTCGTGCATCCTGCCTGGTATTTTTCCGGTGGTACTGTCCGGCACCGTGCTGTGGCTGCTCGGGGAGGGGTTGCAATTTGCGAGCGTCGTTGCCCTGACCGTATCGTTTGGACTGGGGCTCAGCGCCACCATTCACTTCCTCAATCGGCTGAGGCTTGAGTCGAAGCCCGGTGTTACGTCGGAACTCGCGGTCGAGCGCGCCACCGTGCTGGTCGGACCTGCGCTGATCCTGACGACGGTCGTGCTCGCCTGCGGCCTGGTGGTGACGGTGTTCTCCGATCTGCCGTCGCTGCGGCTGTTCGGCTGGCTCAGCGCCTTCTCGATGGTGGCAGCCCTGGTCGCAGATCTCTTTATCCTGCGGCCGACGGCGATGTTCCTGATCAACCTGTCGCAGCGCCTGCGCGGGGCGGCAGGTCCCGCGAAGCCCGTGGAGCAATCCGGCGCGAACCGATAAGAGCGGTCTAGATCTTCACCATCGTGATCGATACGGCTCTGATGTCGCCCTTGGAGCTGATCTGAACGGTTTGCCGGTTGCCGTTGGTTCGCATCAACAGAATGGCAGTAAAGCCGGGAGCCTCCACGTGCACGTCGATCTTGCCGCCACCGGCGGTTCCCTGCAGGCTGCCGAAAATATTGCGGCTTGCCTCGTTCCAACTGCCGGATATCCGATCGCCCTGGCTCGTGACGTCGCTGCTGAGGTCGAATTTGTAGCTGTCGCTGGCGCAACGCAGGGTCTGCTTCAGGCCCTGTCCGGTGCCGTTGACCTTGTAATCCGCCCGGCAGCGAATGCGCTCGGTCGTGCCGTCGGAGAGCGAAACCGTTCCGTTGCCGGACCAAACTCCGTCGAAGCCGGTAAATGGACGCGGCTCGGCCTGCCCTGCCGATACCGACAATATCAGCGCTACAGCCGCAGCCTGGATTGTTCCTCCGAACAAGCCCGAACCAAATCGCTTCATCTTGAGTTTCCCCTTCAAATATGGCGTTCGAATGCGCGTTAATCCTGCTGCACGGAGGTTTGGTGTCGCCACTTGCGGCTTTGGTTCAAATGATGGACCGGCGACCTGGTCGTAATTCCGCGTCCGGCCGCGACCGATTTGCATCAGCCTTCGCAAAATGCGCGGCTAAATCGGGCGGGGCACATTTTTCGCTCGCGAAACCCACAAAACTTCGGATATCGTGCAGCTCTCACCCCAGCGCTTAGTCATCGCGCGAGAAGATCCTCCAAAAAATGCCGTTTGATACCAATTGGTTATGCGATCCATCGGGGCAGCGCTCGCCGGCGTTCAATTCGCGCGGGGATCGTCGTAAATTTGGCCGCATTTGGCGGCGCTGTTGTTGTTTTCGCCACCGCGGTTCACCGCATTCGCAACCTGAATAACCTGCCCCGGAGAAGCCAAGTGCCATTCGGGTTGGAATTCTCTGCCTTCAGAACAAGGGAACACGATGCGTAACTCTGTCCTGGTACTAACCCTGCTGTCTTTGTCGCTCTCCACGGGGGCCTTCGCCGATCAACCGCAGCAGCAGCGCAGCGGCACGCCCGAGGAGCAAAAGGCCTGTGCTCACGATGTTCAAAGGCATTGTCGTTCGGTGATGAATGAGGATGACCTGACCGTGCTGGCCTGTCTTCAGCAGAATCGCCCCAAATTGACCAAGGCCTGCAATGAGGTTCTGGTAAACCACGGGCAGTAGTCGTTCGCACTGGCCCTCGGTGGCGCCAAGGGCCTGTTACCGGCCTGATCTGAGACACGGACGCGCCCTGCGGGAAACCGCAGATGGCATTGGTTTCGGTGTCGTATTCCCCTATATGGGGTTTGCGATCGTTGCGCATGCGCGAAAGACCTAAGGCATGCGAAGCCAGAAATTATGCAGCCAGTTTCTAGATGACCACCGCGAGCGAATTGCGATCCGGCAAAACTCACCGCGACGAAAATTTCCCGGTCGCGTCGTGGATCATTCACCCGCGTCATCGGGCGCTGATCCTCGCCTTCTATAATTTTGTCAGAACCGCCGATGACATCGCTGACCATGCGACGCTTGGCGAACGCGAGAAGCTGACCTTTCTCGATCTGCTTGAAGCCGAACTGCTGGGCGGCGGCGACAGCCAGCCCGAGGCGGTAAACCTGCGCCGCGCGCTGGCGGAGCGCTCGATGCCGCCGCGCCATGCGCTCGATGTTTTGGTCGCGTTCCGGATGGACGTGACCAAACTTCGTTATGAGACGTGGGATGAGGTGATTCATTATTGCCGGTACTCGGCGATGCCGGTCGGCAGATTCATGCTCGACGTCCACGGCGAGAGCACGTCGACCTGGGTTGCATCGGATGCGCTCTGCGCCGGCCTGCAGATCAACAATCATCTTCAGGACTGCGGCAAGGACTACAGGAATCTCGATCGCGTCTATCTCCCGCGCGACGCGCTTGCCGCCACTGGTGCCTCGGTCGAACAGCTCGGAGGGGACCGCGCGCCGCCACAAATGCTGCGATGCCTGCACTCACTCGCCGCGCGGACCGAGTCACTGCTCGAAGAAAGCAAATCGCTCAGCGCCGAAGTGAGGGATTTCAGACTTGGGCTTGAGATTTCCGTCATTCAGGCTTTCGCGGACAAGATCATTCGGCTTCTCAAGGTGCGCGATCCCCTGAGCGAGAGAGTGCATCTGGGCCTGATCGAAGTGCTCGCCTTGAGCCTCAGCGGGATGGCCGGTGAGGCGACCCGGCGGGTTTTAGGGCGTCGTCCCGTATCAAGACCTGCGGCCGGCGCATGACGCTTGAGACGGCGGCAGCCACTGCGAGTTACGGGACGACCGCGTCCGGCAGTTCGTTCTATGCGGCGATGCGTATCCTTCCGCGTGAGCAGCGCGAGGCGATGTTTCAGATCTACAGTTTTTGCCGGCAGGTCGACGACATCGCCGATTCCAGCGGGCCGCGCGAGGAGCGGCTGGCAGCGTTGCAGCAATGGCGCGACGACATCGACGCACTGTATCGCGGCGAGCCGCCGTCGCGGTTGCGGGACTATAATCACTCGATTCAAAAGTTCGATCTGCAACGCGAGGATTTTCTGGCGATCGTCGACGGCATGGAAATGGACGTGCCGCAGGACATTCGCGCGCCCGAGCTTGCCACCCTCGATCTTTATTGCGATCGCGTGGCGAGCGCCGTCGGGCGTCTGTCGGTGCGGGTGTTCGGTCTCCCGCCCGACGACGGAATCCTGCTCGCACATCATCTCGGCCGTGCCCTGCAATTGACCAATATTCTGCGCGACATCGACGAAGACGCCGGCATTGGCCGGCTTTATCTGCCGCGCGAGGGGCTGCAGCACGCGGGCATCGCCGCAACCGATCCGCTCAAAGTCGCCGCCGATCCGGCGCTGCCGAAAGTCTGTGCGCCGCTGGCGGAGCAGGCGCGGGCGCATTTCGAGAAGGCCGACGAGGTGATGGACCGCAATCCGCGGCGCGTCGTGCGCGCTCCACGGATCATGTCGAAATATTATCGCTCGATTTTGCAATTGCTTGTTGCCAGAGGGTTCGCTAACCCGCGACGGCCGGTTCGCCTCAACAAGATGGCCCGTATCGCCATTCTGCTTCGCTACGCATTCATCTGATGCAAAACACCGTTCACATCATAGGCGCGGGGATTTCGGGCCTCTCGGCGGCCGTGCGGCTGGCGAACGCGAATTTCAAGGTGCATGTCCACGAGGCCACCCAGCAGGCCGGTGGACGCTGCCGGTCCTATTTCGACGCGGCGACCAATCTGACCATCGACAACGGCAATCACCTGCTGCTCTCGGGCAACCACCACGCGGTGGCTTACGCAAGATCGATCGGCACTGAGGCAGGGCTAGTCGGGCCGCAGCGTGCCCAGTTTCCATTCGTGGACCTGACGACGGGGCAGCACTGGCAGCTCGACCTCGGCGACAGCCGGCTGCCCCTGTGGGTGTTCGATGCGGCGCGGCGTGTCCCCGATACGGGCGTGTTCGACTATCTGGCGTTGATGCCATTGATATGGTCATCGCCCGCGCGACTTGTCGGCGATGCCATCCCCTGCAAGGGGCGGCTCTACCAGCGGCTGGTGCAACCGCTGTTGCTGGCCGCTCTCAACGTCGATCCTCCCGAAGGATCGGCGGGGCTGGCCGGCGCGGTGGTGCGGGAGACGTTGCTGGCCGGCGGAAAGGCTTGCCGCCCGCTGATTGCGCGCGAGGGCCTGAGTGCGGTTCTGGTCGAGCCGGCGGTCAAGCTGCTGCAGGGCAAAGGCTCAAACGTCCAGTTCGAGCATGAACTGCGCGGGCTTGGCACGACCGTGGACCGCGTGGGCGAATTGAAGTTTGGCGAGGAGACCGTGGCCCTTGGTCCTGGTGACGCCGTGGTGCTGGCGGTCCCGCCGCGGCCCGCGGCCTCGCTGCTTCCGGGCCTGAAAACGCCATCTAAATTCCGGGCGATCGTGAACGCCCATTTTCGCGTCGACCCTCCAAAGGACATGCCGCCCATTCTCGGGGTGGTGGGCGGGCTGGTAGAATGGCTGTTCGCGTTCCCTCAGCGCCTGTCCGTCACCGTCAGCAACGCGGACCGGCTGGTCGATATGCCGCGCGAGGAGCTGGCGCTGGCAATCTGGCAGGATATCTGCAAAGCCTCGAGCGTTCAGGGTGAACTGCCGCCCTGGCAGATCGTGCGTGAGCGGCGTGCCACATTTGAGGCGACGCCGGAACAAAATGCCCTCCGGCCGGGCGCCTCGACGGCCTTCAAAAATCTGTTTCTTGCCGGCGACTGGACTGATACGGGGTTGCCGGCGACCATCGAAGGATCGGTGCGGTCGGGTAACCGCGCCGCTGATCTCGTCCTCGCCATGCGGCGGGCCTGATCGGGCGCCAAGCGCGACCCAGGCTTTCGAGTGAGACTGGTCGGACAAACGGGGATGTCAGGCAACATGCATTCCGGAAATACCATGGTTGGGGTTGAGGCCGGTGGCGCCCTTGAGGCGAGCATCGACCAGGCAACGCGCGCCTTGCTGGGTTATCGGCAGGCGGACGGACATTGGGCATTTGAGCTCGAAGCCGACTGCACCATTCCGGCGGAGTATGTGCTGCTGCGTCATTATCTGGCCGAGCCGGTAGATACCGTCCTGGAAGCCAAGATCGCAAATTATCTACGCCGCGTTCAGGGTGCCCATGGCGGCTGGCCGCTGGTGCATGACGGCGATTTCGACATGAGCGCCAGCGTGAAAGCCTATTTCGCGCTGAAGATGATCGGCGATTCCGCCGATGCACCGCACATGGCGCGTGCGTGCGAGGCGATCCGCTCGCGCGGCGGCGGCATTCACAGCAACGTCTTCACGCGCTTCATGCTGTCGATGTTCGGGGTGACGACCTGGCGCAGCGTGCCAGTGTTGCCGGTCGAGATCATGTTGTTGCCGATGTGGTCGCCGTTCCATCTCAACAAGATTTCCTACTGGGCGAGGACCACGATCGTGCCGCTTCTGGTTTTGGCGGCGTTGAAACCGCGCGCGAAGAATCCAAGCGGCGTGGGCATCGACGAGTTGTTCCTGCAGGATCCGCGCTCGATCGGCATGACCGCCAAGGCGCCGCATCAGAGCTGGGGCTGGTTTCTGCTGTTTCGCGCGCTGGACAGCGTTTTGCGGACGATCGAGCCGCTGTTTCCGAAGCGGCTGCGCGCGCGCGCGATCGGGACCGCGGTCGCTTTTATCGAAGAACGGTTGAACGGCGAAGACGGCCTCGGCGCGATCTATCCGCCGATGGCCAACGCCGTGATGATGTATGAGGTGCTCGGCAAGGGTCCGGATTACCCGCCGCGTGCCATGACGCGAAAGGGGCTCGAAAGGCTTCTGGTGATCGGCGAGCACGAGGCCTATTGCCAGCCCTGCGTTTCGCCGGTGTGGGACACATCGTTGACGTGTCACGCGCTGATTGAAACCGGCGGCGAGGCGGCCTTGCCGCCAGCAAGACAAGGGCTGGATTGGCTGGTGCCCAAACAGGTTCTGGATGTGAAGGGCGACTGGGCCGTCAAGCGCCCGGAGGTCCGCCCCGGCGGCTGGGCCTTTCAGTACAACAACGCCTATTATCCCGATCTCGACGACACCGCGGTCGTCGTCATGGCGATGGATCGCGCGCGTCGTGCCGTGCCGAACCCAGCCTATGACGCGGCGATCGCCCGTGGCCGTGAATGGATCGAAGGCATGCAGAGCCGCGATGGCGGGTGGGCCGCCTTCGACGTCGATAATTTCGAATATTATCTCAATAATATACCATTCTCGGACCACGGCGCGCTGCTTGACCCGCCGACCGACGATGTCACGGCGCGCTGCATCTCGATGCTGGCCCAGCTCGGAGAGACCGCTCAAAGCAGCCCGGCGGTCGCGGCCGGGGTCGGCTTTCTGCGCCGAACCCAGATGGCGGAGGGGTCGTGGTACGGCCGCTGGGGGCTAAACTACATCTATGGCACCTGGTCGGCGTTGTGTGCGCTCAATGCCGCGGGTGTGGGTCACCAGGACCCGGCCATTCGCAGGGCCGTAGCCTGGCTTTTGTCGATCCAGAACCCCGATGGGGGATGGGGGGAGGATGCCACCAGTTACCGACTCGATTACAGGGGGTTTGAGGGGGCTCCGACGACCGCCTCGCAAACGGCATGGGCCTTGCTTGGTCTGATGGCGGCGGGCGAGGTCGAGCATCCCGCCGTTGCCCGGGGCGTGGGGTACCTATTGGCCACACAGAACAAAAAAGGACTGTGGGACGAGCAGCGCTATACCGCAACGGGCTTTCCTCGGGTGTTTTATCTGCGCTATCATGGCTACCCGAAGTTCTTTCCGCTCTGGGCGTTGGCGCGGTATCGGAATTTAAGGAACACCAACAGCAGGGTGGTAGGGGTCGGAATGTGAGATTGGGGGCAGGGGACGGCGCGTCCACGGGCGGAATTGACCCGCGGCCGGTGCTGATTGTGACTGGTCTTGTTCAGGAGGCCCGCATCGCGGCGGGGCCCGGCATGACCGTGATCTGCAGCAGTAGCGATCCGCAGCAATTGCGTGCGCTGCTCACGGTATTTGACCCCACTACGATCAGGGGCGTCATCAGCTTCGGCGTTGCCGGAGGGCTCGATCCCGCGTTGAAATCAGGCGACGTCGTGGTGGCAACCGAGGTGCTGGCCGGAGATGACCGTTGGCTGGCCGGGTTGACCTTGAACGACGATCTGGTCGCCAGCGTTGGGCTCGGGCGCCGGCGCATCGTCAGGGGACGCCTTGCGGGCGCCGAGCAGGTGGTGGTTACCCGGCACGTCAAGGCCGCGCTGCACTCGGAAACGGGGGCCGCCGCCGTCGATATGGAAAGCCATATCGCAGCCGACTACGCCGCCAAAGCCGGCCTTCCGTTTGCTGCCTTGCGCGTGATCAGCGACCCCGCCAGCCGGGCCTTGCCGTCGATCGCCATGGCCGCGATCAAGCCGAACGGCGACATCGACCTGCGCAAGGTGTTGCGCGACCTCGCACGCAATCCAATGACGCTGCGCGACCTGGTCTCGACCGGAATCGATTTCAGCCGCGCGCTGCGCAGTCTACGCGGCTGTCGAGGCTTTTTGCTGGGCGGCGAGGGCCTCGTCACGGCGGATCTCTGAGAGTTTTTTCTGAACCTGCTCTGAGAAGATGTACTGCGCCGGCCGCTGCTTGCTCAGGTCGATTTCCGGCGCCATCGGACCCGTCGTTCGCACGCCGCGCAACGCCACCGACAGCGCCTTGAGTGGATTGCTGAACGCGGCATTTGCCGCGGTCGGCTCATAGCCGCAATGGGCCATGCAGTTGGCGCACTTTTCGTACTTGCCGGTGCCGTAAGTGTCCCAATCCGTCGTTTCCATCAACTCGTTGAAGGTCTTTGCGTAACCTTCGCCAAGCAGATAGCAGGGCTTCTGCCAGCCGAAAATGTTGCGCGCCGGCATGCCCCATGGCGTGCATTCGTAGCTCTGATTGCCGGCGAGGAAATCGAGGAACAGGCCGGAATGCATGAAGTTCCACTTCTTGCCTTTGCCGAGCGCGAACACGTCGCGGAACAGCTTCTTGGTCTTGGAACGGTTGAGAAAGTGTTCCTGGTCGGGCGCGCGTTCATAGGCATAGCCCGGCGACATTGAAACGCCGACGCCGAGTTCGGTCGTGAAGTCGAGGAACTTGGCGATATCCTGCGCCGAATGCCCGTCGAAGATCGTGGCATTGACGTTGACGGTAAAGCCTTTGGCCTTGGCGGCCTTGATTGCCGAAACCGCGCGATCGAACACGCCCTCCTGCGAGACCGCCTTGTCGTGATGGTCCTTCATTCCATCGAGATGCACCGAGAAAAACAAATACGGCGACGGCTCGAACAGATGAAGCTTCTTCTCCAGGAGCAGCGCGTTGGTGCAAAGCGACACGAATTTCTTGCGCGCCACAAGACCGCGAACGATCTCGCCGATGTCCTTGTGGATCAGCGGCTCGCCGCCCGGGATTGCCACCATCGGCGCTCCGCATTCGTCAGCGGCATCCCAGCATTCCTGCGCCGACATCCGGCGATTGAGGATCGCGTCGGGATAGTCGATCTTGCCGCAACCGACGCAAGCGAGATTGCAGCGAAACAACGGCTCGAGCATCAGCACCAGCGGAAAACGCTTCCGGCCAAGCAGTTTCTGCTTCAGCAGATAGCCGCCGATGCGCAGTTCCTTGAAGAACGGTATTGCCATTACAAGCTTCTTTCTGGATTCAAACTGTGGAGTTGTTCAGCTCGCGGCCAGTTCAGCCGGAAGCCGAAATTCGATATTTTCCTCGCGGCCCGGAAGCACTGACACCGCAACCGGTCCAATCCGCCTCAAGGCCGCGATCACGTCGTCAACCAGCACTTCAGGAGCCGAGGCACCCGCCGTGATGCCGACGGCTTTGGCATCCTTTATCCATTCCGGGTTCAATTCGCTGCCGTCGGCGATCAGGTAACTCGCAACGCCCACTTCGGTGCCAATTTCGCGCAACCTGTTCGAATTGGAACTGTTGTCGGCCCCCACCACCAGGATAACGTCTACGAGCTTGCTGAGGTCCCTTACCGCAGATTGGCGGTTCTGTGTCGCATAGCAGATATCCCGGATGTCAGGGCCTTGAATATCGGTAAATCGCTGCTGGAGCGCCGCAATGATGTCCTTGGTGTCGTCCACGCTGAGTGTGGTCTGGGTGATGTAGGCCACCGGCGTGTCGGCGGGCAGCGTCAGGGCTGTCACGTCATCGACGTTCTGGACCAGCAGCACCGGGCCGGGAACCTGCCCCATGGTTCCCTCCACCTCGGGATGGCCGGCATGGCCGATCAGGATCAGCGCCCGGCCCTTGGACATGTAGCGCTTGCCCTGGTTGTGAACCTTGGTCACCAGCGGACAGGTAGCATTGAGGACCGGCAGGCCGCGCGCCGCCGCTTCCTCCTCCACGCTCCGCGCCACGCCGTGGGCGCTGAAGACGGTGACCGCATGGGGCGGAACTTCCGAAAGATCTTCCACGAAGATCGCGCCCTTGTTCTTCAGGCTCTCCACCACGTATTTATTGTGGACGATCTCGTGTCGCACATAGACCGGCGGGCCGTATTTTTCGAGCGCGCGCTCGACGATCTCGATGGCGCGCACGACGCCGGCGCAAAACCCGCGGGGTTGCGCAAGATATACTTCCATAGGACGCCCGTTACGCAAGTTGCACCATTCTCGTTCGTGTCTCCGTCTGGCACGGATATGTTCGATACCCGCAGACATCTGCAATATCCGCACCATCCTCCGTGGACATGGGAGGCGCAGAGCTTTGTGTCAAAAAAAGATCGGGTAGAAAAGGCGGATCGCAAACCCCGGGCGCAGGTCTTGAAGGGCCCTAGGTGTGGATTTTGGTAATATAGTACAGTAGCTCACAAATTCGCGGCCGTGAACCCTCCCCCCTCACAAACTACTTACCTTGGGCGACCAATCTGCGACATAGCTTGGCATGAATTCGGCGCCTTTTGAGCTATTTCTGCCTGTTCCCTGAGGCAAAAAGCCCAAAAACAACATTAGATTGGCCCGCGGAACTCCGCTAGACAGCGGGCGTTTCCGGCAGGCTGTTAACATTAGAAAGAAAAGATGTGCTGACAAGGATTGTTGTTTCGATTGTCAAAGCCTGCACCCGGTTCGCCGCCACCACTGTCCTGATCGCGCTCGTCTTTGCGATCGCGGCGGGCTTCTACACTGCCCGGCATTTTGAAATTAACACTGATATCAATACGTTGATTTCACCTGAGCTTGATTGGCGCAAGCGCGACATTCAATTCGACGATGCCTTCGACCGGGACAGAACCATCCTGGCCGTGGTGGAAGCGCCGACGCCGGAACTCACGAGCTCCGCCAGCGCCGCGCTCCACCAGAAATTGGCCGGCGACACCAAGCACTTCGAATCGATTGAGCCGCTTGGTTCAGGGGAATTCTTTGAAAAGAACGGGCTGTTGTTTCTGCCGGCGGCCGACGTTGCCCGCTTCACCAGCCAGTTTGAATCCGCAGCCCCCCTGATTGAAATCCTGGCGGGCG
>DATGGY010000099.1:0-5839 GCA_035308285.1 Bradyrhizobium sp.
TCAGTCATGTTTTGTTAACCATGAAAGTCCTTAATCGGAATCAATAAATGCCCGTGGGTTGTCCGATGCGAGGCGTGCGCGCCGAAATAGTCTGTCTATTCGCGGGGCTCGTGTTGTCGGGCTGCATGCAGACGGCTGCGCCGGTTGCGAGCGCGCCGCGAAGCGACCTCGACTACATGGCCTACGGCCAACCCTATCGTTCGGCTCCCGCGCCAGAAGTGGCCGATTCCGGCGGCGCCATCAGCGCATTGCGCGCTGGCTTGGCCGCCGCGCCGCGAAACGCTTATGCCGCAACACCTGCCGCCTATGCCGCCGCGCCGATGCCGGCGGCCCATGATAATGCCTACCGGTTGGACGCCGGCGACAAGCTGCGGGTCGTGGTCTACGGCCAGGAGGGCCTCACCAACACCTATGCCATCGATGCCGGCGGCGCCATCACCATGCCGTTGATCGGCGCGGTCGGCGCGCGCGGACGAACGCCGGCGGGCCTTGCCGCGGAGATCTCGGCCAAACTGCGCAACGGCTATATCCGCGACCCTTCCGTGGCGGTGGAGGTCGAAACCTACCGGCCGTTCTTCATCCTCGGCGAAGTCGCCGCCCCCGGCCAATACCCTTACGTGCCCAATATGAGCGTTGAAAGCGCAGTCGCCATCGCCGGCGGCTTCTCGCCCCGCGCCAAACGCGATCAGGTGACGCTGACCCACACCGACAATTCCGGCTCACGTCGCGCCATGGTGCCGCTCGGCACTCCGCTCAGCCCCGGCGATACCATCCTCGTCGGCGAACGCTGGTTCTAGAGCCGCCGTCATTGCCGGGCTTCGACCCGGCAATCCATCTCCTTCAGAAGAGCTGGCTTTCTTTATTGATGGATTCGCGGGTCGAGCCCGCGCATGACAAGCCCTTTACTATTTGCGCAAATGCTTGGCAAAGAAGTTCATGCTGCGCGGCCAGGCGATATCTGCACTTGCCTTGTCATAGCTTGCCCGTTCGTCGCAGTGAAAACCGTGCTGCGCGCCCGGATAGATGTGGGTCTCGACATCGGGCCGCTTGGCGCGGATGGTCTCGACATCGGCAAGCGGGATGCTGGCGTCCTTCTCGCCGAAATGCAGTTGGGTCGGTACTTTTGGTTTGTCATCGGCGAAGCGAACGATGGCGCCGCCGTAATAGCCGATTGCCGCCGAGAGGCCGGACAGTTTTGTGGCCGCAGCATAGGCGATGCTGCCGCCAAGACAGAAGCCGATGACGCCGACCGGGCCGACACTCTTGACGGCGTCGATAGCGGCCTGGGTGTCACGCAGCATCGCCGCCCAATCGGGATTGGCGACGAACTTGCGGGCAACCGCAACTTCGTCGGGCGAGTAGCCGGATTGGAAGTTGCGCTCGACGCGATCGAAGATCGAAGGCGCGATCGCAACATAGCCCTCGCCCGCGAGCCGATTACAGACCGCGCGAATGTGGTGGTTGACGCCAAAGATTTCCTGGATCACGACCACCGCCGCCTTGGGCGCGGTTGCGGGATCGGCGCGGTAGCCGCCCAATTGAAACTTGTCCGAAGCCGTCAGCTTGATGTCGTGTCCCACGGGTCATCCATCTACTTTTTGGAGTGCACGAAGTTGTTTGCGGCGGCTTGTCCCGCCTAGCGTTGAGGTCTTTGAGAAAACGCCACCATCGCATCGATGAAAAGCCAGTGGCGGATTCCGTAGCAGCGGGGCCACGACGCGGGGAGGCAGGCTGACGACGTCCGCCCGGTTCCGACAACACAAGTTTGTGATGGCCTGGGCGACCGACATTGCCGATGTGCAGGTGTCGACTTTGGGTCAGCGGCGGCGGAAAAATGCGCTGAAGGCTTGGTCGGCAGTCTCGACCCGGCCGTCTCGAATCTTGGCTCCGCAATTTCCCCGAAAATGCTTTTTTGCAGCCGAATTTCTATCGCGGCCGCTTCGCCGCGGGAAACGAGCGCCCAGCGAAAGTGCCCCGCTCCCGATATGACAACAACATTGCCGCAATGCACAATGCGCATTCGCAGAAATATTTCTTGGGCCAATTCTAAATTACATTGCCTCTCGAAGGGATCGCTATCATTCTGCGCGCCATTGGCGCCGTCCCGGTGGGTGCCACCCAATAAGAAAAATGAGTTACCGCCGTAAGCGGCTTCATGCACCGGTAGGGGAAGAGACCATGCCTAATCTTAACATCAACGGGCGGAATATGTCCGTCGAAGCGGCGGGCGACACGCCGCTGCTATGGGTCATCCGCGAGCAATTGCAGATGACCGGAACGAAATTCGGTTGCGGTGCCGGACTATGTGGCGCTTGCACCGTTCACATCAACGGTGAAGCGGTACGATCCTGCCAGACACAGGTCAGCGATGCCGTCGGCAAGAAGATCACCACCATCGAGGGCCTCAGCGCCAAGGGCGACCATCCATTGCAGAAGGCATGGATCGCTGAGCAGGTCCCGCAATGCGGCTACTGCCAGTCCGGACAGATCATGCAGGCGGCTTCGCTGCTGGCAAAGAATTCCAACCCGACCAAGGAAGAAGTGGTGGCGCACATGGACGGCAATCTCTGCCGTTGCATGACCTATTCACGTATTCAGAAGGCGATCATGCGTGCGGCTTCCGAGATGCGCACCGCTTCCGCCGGAACCGAGCGGAGGGCAACATGAATAGTCACGTGAAAATCACCAAGAGTGAACCGGCCGATCTGAGCCGCCGCTCGTTCCTCGTCGGCTCCGCCGCCGCTGGCCTTGCGCTCGGCTATTCCGCGGTCCCAGGGCTGCTTGGCGCCGATGAGGCGCTCGCCGCAACGGGCAGTTTCGATCCGAGTGTCTGGTATTCGATCGCACCGGACGGAATCGTCACCGTGACATGCGGCAAGGCCGACATGGGCCAGCACATTGCATCGACGATGTCGCAAATCATTTGCGAAGAACTCGGCGCGAGCTGGAAGGACATGCGGGTTCAACTCGCTTCCAACGATCCGAAGTTCAACGACCCCGTGCTCGGCGCGCAGCTTACCGGCGGCAGCTGGAGCACCTTGATGAACTTCGATGCGATGAGCCGTGCGGGTGCCGCCGGGCGTATCGCGTTGACGGAAGCGGCTGCGGTATCGATGGGCGGCGTCCCCGCCGGCGAGCTGGTCGTGAGAGAGTCCACGGTCACGCATCCGCGGTCGAAGAAGACGATGACGTTTGCCGAAATCGTCAAGAGCGGCAAGGCCACCAAGACCTTCACGCCCGACGAACTCAAGGCGATCAAGCTCAAGACCGCCGACCAGTACACCCTTATCGGCGTATCGGTGCCGCAGCTCGACATTCCGTCGAAGACCAACGGAACTGCGAAATACGGCATCGACGTCATGCTGCCGGGCATGGTGTACGGCGCGGTGGTGACACCGCCGGTGCGCTATGGCGCCACGGTAAAATCGGTCGACGACAGCGCGGCGAAGAAGGTGCCGGGCTTCATCAAGGCCGTTACCCTCGACGACAAGACCATGACGACGACCGGCTGGGTCGTGGCCGTGGCCAACAACTATGCCAGTGCCCGCAAGGCGGCTGACGCGCTCAAGATCGCCTATGATGGCGGTCCCAACGCCAAGCTGTCGAGCCAATCGCTGCTCAACGAAGCCAAGCGGCTTCAGGCGCTTGACGATTCGGGCCTGTTCTTCGTCAAGGACGGCGATACCGCTGCGGCTCTCGGCTCGGCGGCCAAGGTGCTGGAGGCTGAATACACCACCAACATCAACATCCACGCGCCGATGGAGCCGATGACGGCAACGGCGCAGCAACAGGGCGAAGTCTGGCACTTCTACACCGGTAACCAGTTTGCGACGCGCTCCGGCGCGATCGGGGCTGGCGCCGCCGGGGTCGATCCCAAATATGTCGTGATGCATCAGATGTGGCTTGGCGGCGGCTTCGGCCGGCGTCTCGAAGGCGACATGCTGGTGCCGGCGGTGCAAGCGGCGAAGGCCGTCGGCAAGCCGGTCAAGGTCATCTATACCCGCGAAAACGACATGACCATGGACTTCTCGCGGCCGTTGACGTTCCAGAAGGTCAAGGCCGGTCTTGATGGCAACGGCAAGCTGGTCGCGATGAACCACGACGTGGTCAGCGCCTGGCCGACCAAACGCTGGGGCATTCCCGACTTCCTGTCGCCTTCGGTCGACAAGAAGGGAGCGCTCGACGCGCTTGCGGTGAATGGTGCGGACTTCTTCTACTCCGTGCCCAACCACAACGTCCGCGCTATCCTCAACGAGATGGCGCACAACGCCACCCCGTCGGGTCAGTTGCGGTCGGTCGCACCGGGCTGGACCTTCTGGGCGGTCGAAAGCATGATCGACGAGCTCGCCATTGCCGCCGGCAAGGATCCGGCGCAGTTCCGGATCGATTTGTTGGACGGCAAGGGCGCCAACAATGGTGGTGCGCAACGCCTGCGTAACACCCTGCTCGCGGCGATGGGCTTGGCCGGCTACGGAACCAAGCAACTGCCGAAGGGCGAAGGCATGGGCGTTTCCTGCGTTTCGTCGCAGGAAAGAGCAACCGCAAGCTGGACCGCATGCGTGGCCCATGTTGCTGTTGCGCCCAGCGGCGAGGTCAAGGTCAAGAAACTGACCGTGGCTACCGACGTCGGCACCGCGGTGCATCCCGACAACATCCGGGCCCAGGTTGAGGGCGCGGCGTTGTGGGGTCTCTCGCTTGCGCTGTACGAGAAGGGGACGCTGAAGGATGGCGGTATCGAGCAGACCAACTTCGATACCTACACCCCGCTGCGGATGAGCCAGATGCCGGAAGTCGCCATCAGCATCATCGCCAATGGCGAACACGCCACTGGCGTCGGCGAGCCCGGGGTGACGGTGGTCGCGCCCGCGGTGGCGAACGCGATCTTTAACGCCTCCGGCGCCCGTGTCCGCTCGCTGCCGATCACGGCAGAGGCGGTAAAGGCGGCGATGAAGGCCTAAAAGCCGCAAAAAAAGCTACACCACCATCCGCCGGAGGGTTTCCTCCGGCGGATTTTTTTGTCCCGCCGCCGGCGATCCGGCAACTCGTTCAAATTTTATCTTCAACAAAAGGCCGGCATTTATAATCTCTCTTAAGCCTCGGGGAATGTCTTCTCGGCTAAGTTGCGGGTAGGTCACCTGCATCCATCGACGAGGGTCCATGTCAGCTCAAGCCCCGACCAAACGCCGCCTGCTGCTGGCGTCAGATAATTGCGACCAAAGCCGAGAGCTCGAGAGTATTCTGCAGTCCGTAGGCGAGGTGGACACGGTTTCAACGTCGGATATTCCCGACACACCCGCCGGGGACTTTTCGGGAATCGTGGTCGATGTCAATCTGCGCTCTCCCGAAAGCGTGCAGCGGATTCGAAACAAGCTGCGCCATGAGGCCTATCGCACGATGCCGCGGCTGTTTGTCCTGGCCGACGCGCTTCACCACGGATCGATGCAGGCCTGGGCGCTCGGCGCGACGGACACGATATCGCGGCCGTTCGATGCCGCCGGCATACTGCAGCGTATCCACGCTGCGTTTCCGGACAGCCATGGATTCGACGCGACCGATCGGGGCAAGACCCTGAACCGGGGCGTTGCCGCCGCCCATGAGGTGATGGTCAAGATTTTCCACAAGCTGCCCGCGGGCGAGCCGCTGCGGTTCAGCGACGTCGTGCAGGCCGAAAACAAGATCCTCAAGGCCATCAAGCACTCCTCGTTGCGGGAATGGCTCACGACCGTCGGCTGCCACCACACCGACAGCTACCGCCACTGCCTGTTCGTGACCGGCTTTGCGGTCGCCTTTTCGCAGCATCTCGGTATGCGCGAAGACGACCAGCGGCGCCTGGTGCGCG